>NZ_JBTSDU010000031.1:0-25391 GCF_054605595.1 Georgenia sp.
GGCGTGCCCCGCCGGGCCGGCCACCGCCACGCCCACGCCTACCCCCACGCCGACGCCCACCCCCACCCCCACCCGCGCCCCGGCCGCCCCGCTCCGCCGCCCGCCGGTTCCCGGCCGGGCCGAGCCCTGGCAGGATCGACCCATGGACCACGCCCTGCACATCACCGGCGACGACGCGGCGGACACGCTGCTCTCGACGGACCCGCTCGCGCTGCTGATCGGCATGCTGCTGGACCAGCAGGTGGCGATGGAGACCGCCTTCGCCGGGCCGGCGAAGATCAAGGAACGCCTCGGCCGGCTCGACGCCGAGACCCTTGCTCATGCCGACCCCGACCGGCTCGCCGAGATCTTCCGGACACCGCCCGCCGTCCACCGTTACCCGGGGTCGATGGCCGGGCGCACCCAGGACCTGTGCGCCCACCTGCTCGAGCACCACGACGGCGACGCCGCCGCGATCTGGACCGCCGGCGACCCGGACGGTGCCGAGGTACGGCGCCGGCTGGAGGCGCTGCCGGGGTTCGGCAAGCTGAAGGCGGGCATCTTCCTCGCCCTGCTGGGCAAGCAGCTCGGCCTGCGGGCACCCGGGTGGCGTGAGGCCGCCGGACCGTACGGCGAGGCGGGTTCGTACCGTTCGGTGGCGGACATCGTCGACGCCGACTCGCTGGCCCGGGTGCGGGAGAACAAGCGCGCCGCCAAGGCCGCGGCGAAGGCCAAGAAGGGCTGAGGCGCCTCCAGATCCACCCGGCCGGGTTGACCGGCGTCGTCCGCCGCTACCGGCCGTCGGGGGTGCTCATCGGCCCACCGGCGCGGTGATCGCGCCGGTCAGGGTCACGAGGTCGTGCGGCGCGAGCTCGACGTCCAGGCCGCGGCGCCCGCCGCTCACCAGAACGGTGGGATGGTCGAGCGCGGAGGAGTCGACGACGGTCGGCAGCGTGGTGCGCTGGCCCAGCGGGGAGATCCCACCGGTGACGTAGCCGGTCGCGCGCTCGGCCGCGCGGACCTCGGCCATGGCGGCCCGCTTGCCGCCGACCGCCGCCGCCAGGGCCTTGAGATCGAGGCGGCCGGAGACCGGGACGACGGCGACGGTCAGCGCGCCGTCGACGTCGGCGACGAGCGTCTTGAGGACCTGCGCCGGGTCCACGCCCAGCGCGGCGGACGCCTCCTCGCCGTAGCCGAGCGTGCTGCGCGGGTCGTGGGCGTAGTGCCGCACCGTGTGGGCGACACCCGCATCGGCGAGCACGCGCAGCGCGGGGGTACCGGACGGTTGCTGCTTTCGCTTCGCCACACCTTGATGTTCTCACGGCCGGGAATGGCAAGGCCCGGTGCCCGCCACAGCCGTGGGGGGCACCGGCCCGGCGGTTCTCAGCGGCTCGGAACGGGCGGTGGAGCGGGGGCGGCCGGTGGGCGGGCAGGTGTCAGCGGGGACCGACCGTGAGTACGTGGATGACGGCGCGGCCGGCCTTGTCCGAGGCGTCGAGGTCCACCAGCGCCGTGAGGCCCCAGTCGTGGTCGCCGTCCGGGTCGTCGAAGGTCTGCCGGGCGAGCCACACCCGCGTCGCCCCATCGGCGAGCTCCTCGAACGTGGCGTCGACGGCGGCCGGCAGGTCTGCGTCGGTCGGCTGCTCGACCATGGTGACCAGCGACACCGCGTGGGCCTCGGGCCCGGTGCCGAGCCAGTCGTACTCGGCCCAGTACGGCGCGATCGCGGCCGCCCAGCGCGCCTCGTCCCAGCCGTCGTCGCCGTCGAGGTGGCCCAGCGCCGTGTAGGCCTCCCGTCCGAGGGTGTCGACGCGCTTGAACAGCGCGTTGCGTACGGCCACCCGGAACGCGTGCCGGTTGCGGGTGAAGGCGGTCTCGCCGTCGGGACCCTCGCCGAAGCGCCGCTCGACGGTGGTGGGGGTGTCGTCGAAGGCCGTGACGGCACCGGCCGCGGCGGCCGCCCCCGCGGCCAGCGCCTCCCACTCGTCCAGGAGCGAGGAGTCCACCGAGCGCACCAGCTCGCCGAGCCAGTCGATGACGGCGGCGACCTCCTCGGTGCGGGCGGCGTCCGGCACCACCTGCCGCAGCGCCCGGTAGGCGTCGGTGAGGTAGCGCAGCACGACGCCCTCGGAGCGGGCGAGGTCGTAGCGCGAGATGAGCTCGGAGAACGTCATCGCCTGCTCGACCATCTCGCGCACCACCGACTTCGGCTGCAGCTCGTAGTCGGAGACCCACGGGTTGGACCGCCGGTAGGTGGCGAGCGCAGCCTCGAGCAGCCCGGCCAGGGGCATCGGCCAGGTGACGTCCTCGAGCAGCGCCATGCGCTCGTCGTACTCGATACCCTCCGCCTTCATCGCCCCGATGGCCTCGCCCCGGGCGGCGCGCTGCTGCGCGTAGAGCAGTGGGCGCGGGCTCTCCAGGGTCGCCTCGATGACGGAGACGACGTCGAGGGCGAACTCGGGGGAGTCCGGGTCGAGCAGCTCCATCGCCGCCAGGGCGAACGGGGACAGGGGTGCGTTGAGGGCGAAGTCGCGCGGCAGGTCCAGCGTGAGCCGGACATACGGCTGACCCGGGTGCGCGCGGCGCCAGGCGGTGTCGGCGTGCTCGACGACGCCCGCGGCACGCAGCGACCGGTAGATCTCGATCGCCCGGCGCAGGTGCGGGTTGCGGTCCCGCTCCGGCTCGTGGTTGTCCGTGAGCAGGCGGTACATGGCCGCGACCGGGTCCCCGGGGCGGGACAACACGGACAGCACCATCGTGTGGGTGACCCGGAACTGGCTGGTCAACGCCTCGGGGGTGGCGTCGCGCAGCCGCTCGAAGGTCTTGTCCGTCCAGTTGACGACCCCGGTGGGGGCCTTCTTCCGCACGATCTTCCGTCTCTTGCGCTCGTCGTCGCCGGCCTTGGTCAGCGCCTTGGCGTTCTCGATGACGTGCTCGGGGGCCTGGACGATGACCTCACCGGTGGTGTCGTACCCCGCCCGCCCGGCCCGGCCGGCGATCTGGTGGAACTCCCGCGCGGTGAGGTGGCGGAACGTCTCGCCGTCGAACTTCGTCAGCGAGGTGAGGACCACGGTGCGGATGGGCACGTTGATGCCGACGCCGAGGGTGTCGGTGCCGCAGATGACCCCGAGCAGGCCCTGCTGCGTCAGTCGCTCCACCAGGCGGCGGTAGCGCGGCAGCATCCCGGCGTGATGGACCCCGATCCCCAGGCGCAGCAGCCGCGAGAGGATCTGGCCGAACCCGGGCCCGAAGCGGAAGTCGCCCAGCGCGGCGGCCACCCGGTCCCGCTGCTCACGCGTGGCCACCTGCACCGACGTCAGCGCCTGCGCCCGCTCGACGGCGTCCTTCTGCGCGAAGTGCACCACGTACGCCGGCGACCGGTGGGTGGAGACGAGCTCGAGGATGACGTCCTGGATCGGCTCGACGGAGTAGGCGAAGTCCAGCGGCACGGGACGCTCGGCGTCGTCGACGACGGCGACCTCGCGGCCCGTGCGGCGCTCGAGGTCCTCCTGGAAGAAGGAGACGTCCCCGAGCGTGGCGCTCATGAGGAGGAACTGCGTCTTCGGCAGTTCCAGGAGCGGTACCTGCCACGCCCACCCACGTTGCGGGTCGGCGTAGAAGTGGAACTCGTCCATGACGACGACGTCGGCATCGGTGCCCGCACCGTCGCGCAGGGCCTGGTTGGCGAGGATCTCCGCGGTGCAGCAGATGATCGGCGCGTCGGCGTTGATGGCGGAGTCGCCGGTGACCATGCCGACGTTGTCGGAGCCGAAGAGGTCGACGAGGTCGAAGAACTTCTCGCTCACGAGCGCCTTGAGCGGGGCGGTGTAGTAGCCGGATCGCCCGGTGGACAGGGCCGCGAAGAGCGTCCCGACCGCCACCATGGACTTCCCGGACCCGGTCGGGGTGGCGAGGATGACGTGGGAGCCGGAGACCAGCTCCATCACCGCCTCCTCCTGGTGCGGGTAGAGGGTGATCCCCGAGTCGGTGGCCCACCCCTCGAACGCGGCGTAGATCGCGTCGGGGTCACCGGCGTCGCCGGCGTCCTCGAGGTCGTCGAGGGCTCGGTTCAGGGTCGCGGCGGCTGGCACCCCTCGATCCTCTCACCCGGGCCGGACCGCTTTTCATGGTGTCGACACTGCTGGCGCCCACCGTCGCACCCGCGGCAGAGTTTAACGATGCGGACAACGTCCTCGTCACGAGAACACGTATGCGGCAACGAGCGTGGTGGGCTGGCATACGGGCAGGCGCGGCCGGGTGAGCGGAACCGGCTATGCGCTATTCATTCTCCTTGAGAGCTGGACATCACAGCAGGGGTCGGTGGTGTGCGCGGTGACGCTCCGCGTAGCGTCTGCGAAGGTCGAGGTCCTCGGATTGACCAGCTGCTGAGCTCGCCACTGATGGTCGAGAACTCGAACCGTCCCTGACCGTGATCACACCGGGAGTCACATCCCCCTGGATGCCCGAGGAGCCTTCCCCCGGATCCCCGAGGAGCAGATCTGCGCTGAGCGGGGCGGCCGGCGGCGGCGTCCGGCGGGTTTGTGTCACCATCGGATCCTCATGACCGCACTCATCACCGTCGTCAACGACGCGATCTACACCTATGCGCTCATCGCCCTGCTCGTGGCCACCGGGGTGTACCTGACCTGGCGCACCCGGGTGGTGCAGGCGCGACTGTTCGGACAGATGCTGGGCTACGTCACTCGCTCTCGGCACGGTGCCGACGGTGGAATCTCCTCGTTCCAGGCGTTCGCGATCGGCATGGCCACCCGCATCGGCATCGGCAACATCACCGGCGTCGCCATCGCGCTCATCCTCGGCGGTCCGGGCTCGATCTTCTGGATGTGGCTCGTCTCTCTCGTCGGCATGGCCACCTCGTTCGCCGAGGCGACGCTGGCGCAGGTGTTCAAGGTCCGCGCGATGGACGGCACCTTCCGTGGGGGCCCCGCCTACTACATCGCCCGGGGCCTGGGCTCACGGCGCTGGGGCACCGCCTTCGCCGTCCTGCTCGTGCTGTCCATGGCGGTGGCGATGCCGATGGTCCAGGCGAACACCATCGCGGGGACCGTGGAGCACTCGCACGGCGTGCCGACCTGGCTCACTGCCCTGGTGCTGGTGGTTCTTACCGCGCTCGTCGTCTTCGGCGGGCTCAAGGCCGTCGCCCGGGTCGCGGAGGTGATGACTCCGGCGATGGCGCTGGGCTACGTCGCGATCGCGCTCGCGGTCATCGTGCTCAATCTCGAGACCGTGCCGCAGTTCTTCTCGGACATCCTGGCCGGCGCGTTCGGGCTGCGGGCGGGCCTGGCGGGGGTGGGGGGCGGCGTCGTCGCCGCGATCCTCAACGGCGTGCGCCGGGGCCTGTTCTCCAACGAGGCAGGTATGGGGACCAACCCCAACGCGGCGGCGACGGCGACGGTCGCGCACCCGGTCCAGCAGGGCCTGATCCAGTCGCTCGGGGTGTTCGTGGACACCATGTTCGTCAGTACCTCGACGGCGTTCATCATCCTCGCCACCGGAGTCTTCGAGCCGGGGGTCACGTCCCTCGCGGTCGGTGCCGAGCTGACGACGGCGGCCGTCACGTCGCAGCTCGGCGCGTGGATGGCGTGGCCGATGACGGTGATGATCTTCTTCTTCGGCTTCTCCTCGATCCTCGGGGCGTTCGCCTATGCCGAGGTCAACCTGGACTTCCTGCACGCCGGTGGCCGCGCCCGGTGGGGGCTGCGCGGCACGGTCGTGGCGACCACCGGGCTCGGCTCGCTGCTGGCGCTGCAGACCGTGTGGGCGCTGATGGACACCGCCATGGCCGTGATCACTGTGGTGAACCTGGTCGCGCTGGTGCTCCTGGCCCCCTGGGTGGTGGGCACGCTGCGCGACTACGAGCGTCAGGCCGCCGGGACCCGCGGGCAGGGGGTGGACGGCCTGCGGTTCGTCACCACCGGTAACCCCGATCTGCCGCGCGACCTCGACGGCGTGTGGGCGACCGTCGCGGAGCCGCGCCCGGCCTGACCCGGGGGAAGATGCGAGACATGGTCCGAACGCGCCCGAGCAGGGGTGCCGCGGATGCCACCGCAGCCGAGGTGTCGTGCTTGAGCAGACGACCGCCGCCGGCGAATGAGCCGCGGGTTCGGGGACACCCTCGTTCACACCCTCGATCCTTGCCCGGCCGCCCCGGGGTGGCTACGGGCTTTTCACGAATGTGTCAGTTGGGACCCTATGGGTGCCCTCTTGAGGTCCTCACGTGCACACTCGGGCGCGAGCGGGGGCGTCGGGGGCGCCACCGGCGGCATGTGGGGCGGCGTGTCGGAGGGCGCCACCGGCGGCATGTGGGGCGGCGCGGGGGCACACTCAGGCACGGGCGGGCGGGCGGATGGGGGGCACCACCCGGCGGGAAGGGCTCCGCGGGCGGTGTCGGGGCCCGCCGCTGCGGTGCCTATGGCCGGGAGTCGGGGATCGCTGTCCGCACGATCGCGGCCACGGCCCGCTCGAGCGGGCCCTTGCCCAGGAACCGGCGCCACAGCCAGGACACCGCGAGCGCGACGACGACGAACCGGATCAGCACCGCGTTGGACTCGGGGAACCACACCACGTCGTCCCCGAGCATCGCGATGACGACGATCTGGATCGAGTACACGCTCAAGCTCATCGCGCCGGTGGCGGCGACGGGGTGGAGCACGCTACCCAGTACGCGCCCGACGGCGGTGCCCGGCGCCGTGAGCAGCAGGCAGATCCCGATGACCGCGAGCGAGGTGCCGACGTTGCCGACCACCTCGAGGGTGGAGTTGTCGTGCGCCGCGGCGCCGACCAGCCGCGCCGTGAGCGGGGCGGCGCCGCCGCCGAGGGCGTCCAGGACGAGCCGGGACGTGCCCCACCCGAGGGCGGCGAGCGCGCTGCCGCCCAGCGCGAGCCCCACCTGGATGCCACGGCGGGTCAGGTCCGTGCGGCCCACCGCCAGTCCCACCAGCACATAGGCGATGAACACCAGGGCCGGGTAGTAGCCCGTGACGAGCTCGTCCAGCGGCAGCCGGACCGGGTCGACCGTGCCGAAGGTGCGGGCCAGCACGCTCCGCCCGCCGGGCGATGGCGTGGTCAGCAGCGCGATGAGCGTGGGGGACGCGAGCGTCGCCACGCCCGCTGTGAGCACCAGCCACCGCCGGCGCAGCCCCAGGAACGGCGTCGCCATCACGAACAGCACGGCATAGGCGGGCAGGATGACGGCCACCGGGGTGCCGAGCGCGACGAGGAACCACCCCACCACGAGCAGCACGACCGCCCGCACCAGCGTCGCCAGCCGCGCCCGGGTCAGCATGGCCCCTGCCGGCGGCCGCTGCCGTCCGCTGATCAGCGCGAGCGACGTCCCGGCGAGCAGCGCGAACAGCGCGGCGGACCTGCCGTCGGCGATCACGAACCACGCCGGATCGTGGCGCCCGCCCACGCCGTCGTCGCCCAGGTGCGCCACGAACATGCCGAGGATCGCCAGCCCGCGGGCGACGTCGATCCCCACCAGCCGGCGCCGCGACACGTCCAGCGCGCCGGGGGGCGCCTGGACCGTGGACGTCGGTGGTGTCGAACTCATGGATGAGAGCGTAGGTGGCGCGGCGGGTCAGTGCCGGGCCGCGGCGGCGAGCCTCGCCCCGCGCACGAGGAGTCCGACGGCGATGACCGCCAGCCCACCCAGCACCGACGCCGTCGGCAGCGTGAGGACCAGCACCACGCACGCGACCAGGCCCACGACCTGCAGCGCCCGGGGGTAGCGACGCCGCTCCGGGCCCTGGGTGAGGGCGGCCAGGTTCGCGACCGCGTAGTAGAGGAGCACGCCGGTGGAGCTGAAGCCGATGAGCCCGCGCAGGTCGGCCACCAGGACGGCAGCCACCACGACGGCGGCGACGACCGCCTCGGCCCGGTGCGGGACGGCGAACCGGGGGTGGACGGCGGCGAGCGCCCGCGGCAGGTCACCCTCGCGCGCCATCGCCAGGGTGGTGCGGCCGACGCCGGCGAGGAGCGCCAGCAGCGCCCCCAGGCTTGCGGCGGCCGCGCCCACCCGCACCACCGGTACCGCCCATGTCCACGGGCCGACGGCGACGGCGTCGGCCACGGGTGCCCCGGAGGTCGCCAGCGCCGCCGGCCCGAGCGTGGTGAGCAGCGTGACCGCGACGACGGCGTAGATCACGACGACGATGCCGAGTGCCGTGATGATCGCGCGCGGGATGGTCCGGGCCGGCTCGCGGACCTCCTCGCCGAGCGTCGCCATCCGCGCGTACCCGGCGAAGGCGAAGAAGATCAGTCCCGCCGACTGCAGTACGCCCCACGCGTCCGGTGCTCCGGTGCCCACCGGTCCACCGCTCGCCGCTGGGCCGCCGAGGAGCGCCCCGACCACCGCGATCACGAGGGCGACGAGGACGACGGAGACGATCACCTTCGCCAGGCCCGCGGTCCGGGTCACCCCCCGCCAGCTCACGGCCGTCAGCGCGACGACGGCGAGCCCGGCGACCGGCCGCTGCCAGGCCAACGGGACGGTGTAGGCGGCGAAGGTGGTCGCCATGGCGGCGCAGGAAGCGGTCTTGCCGACGACGAAGGACCAGCCGGCGGTGAAGCCCCACCACGGCCCGAGCTGTGCGCGCCCGTACACGTAGGTCCCGCCCGACGTCGCGTAGGTCGCGGCGAGCTGTGCGGTGGAGGTGGCGTTGGCGAGGGCGACGGCGGCGGCGATGGCCAGGCCGGCCAGGAGCCACGTCCCGGCGGCCGCGGCCGCGGGGGCGAAGACGGCGAAGACGCCCGCGCCGATCATCGACGCCAGGCCGATGACGACTGCGTCGGTCAGGCCGAGGCGGCGCGTGAGTTGGTCCATGGGGCGCACGGTAGCGCCCGGGGGCGACCCGCAGATGGCCGGACAGGCTGCTACCAGCGGTGGGCGACGTCGACGACCAGCCGGGACCCGGTGCCGGGACCGGCCAGGACGAAGACCCGGAACGGCAGCCGGGCACGCACGCCGAGCCCGATCGAGGTGTGGCCCTCGAAGCTGCCCGCCCACGCGAGCTGGCGGAACGTGCGGTAGCCGGTCACGTTGCGCAGCTCCCGCTGATCGCCAGGGTGGTAGGTCGACCGGCCGGCATCGTCGTTGGTGGGGACGTACGCCGTCACCTGGAGGCGGGCGCCCCCGCGTACCGGGACGACCGCCCCGGAGGCGATGCCGCTCACCTGCTTGACGTAGGCGACGGAGTACCCGGCCGCGTCACCCGCGATGTCCAGCACCATGCGGTCGTAGCACGCGTGCCGACCGGTGCGGATGTTCGTCAGGGGTGCCTGGCTCAACTCGACCGCGGTGGTCTTCGCCAGCGATCCCCACCTGATCCCGCAGTACGGCGTGGCCTGCGCTGCCGTCGCCGGTGCGAGGAGCACCAGCGCGAGGAACAGCGCGCCCAGCCAACCCAGCAGACGTCTCATCGGACGCCCCTCCTCGTCGTCCGGGCCGGGGCGTGGCGTCCCGGTCGACGGTGCCGGGTGTGCGCCCGCTCACCGTGGCTGGAGCGTACGCCGGCTACGCGGTGGCGGCGGTCCTGGTTCGGCCGCGAATCGGTAACGACGGCGAGGCCCGTGGGCCCCGGCGACGCGGTCATCGAGGGTGGGTACCGGCGCTGCGGACGCTCCGCCGTGCGCGTGAGGAGGACCTGGATCCACCGCACCCCCTCGCCCTGCTCGGCGAGGAACGCCTCGACATCGAGCGTCACCGCCGCAGGGTCGCCGCCGCGGTGAGCCGGAGCCGGAGTGGTGAGGATCTGATGGTCCTGGACCAGCGAATCCTCACCGTTGTCGCCTGTTCGGGATTGTGCTGCGACGGCCGCCTATCCGGGACCGTGCCGCGAGGCGCGGCCGCCGCGCCGAGTAGTAGCGGTCGAGGAAGTCCTCGATCGGGCCGTTCTCTTGCCGCGACCGGCGTGCCCGGCCCGCGGCGGTGAGCCCGTCCGCCCGCTTGGCCAGTCCGCCCGCTCCGCGAGGCCCGCGGCCCGTGCGAGCCCCTGTGCCGCCGGCGGGGCGGTCGCGGTGCTCTCTGGTGGGGGTGCAGCGGAAGCGTCGCTCGCTGGTGGTGGGCGCACCGGAAGCGTTGGCGCCGAGAGGCTGGGCGCCGCGCCGACTACTGTCGGAGCCGGACCGGATCACGGTGGCCGTTCGACCGAGGAGACACACATGCGCATCGCACGATTCACCGCCGGGGAGAACCCGCACTACGGCATCCTCGACGAGGAGACCAACGAGCTGGTGGTCCTCAAGGGCGACCCGATCTACGGCGACCTCGACCCCACGGGCGCCCGCGTCAAGGTCGACGACGTGCGCCTGCTCTCCCCGGTCATCCCGCGCTCGAAGGTCGTCGGCATCGGCCGCAACTACGCCGCGCACGCCGCCGAGATGGGCAACGAGGTGCCCGACGAACCGGCCGTCTTCCTCAAGCCCAACACCTCGGTGATCGGCCCCGACGACCCGATCGTGCTGCCCGCCTACTCCAGCAACGTCCACCACGAGGCCGAGCTCGCCGTCGTCATCTCGCGGCTGTGCAAGTTCGTGCCCGCCGAGAAGGCAGAGGACGTGATCTTCGGCTACACCGTGGCTAACGACGTCACCGCGCGCGACGTCCAGAGCACCGACGTGCAGTGGACCCGGGCCAAGGGCTTCGACACGTCCTGCCCCCTCGGCCCCTACATCGCCCTGGACCTGGACGTCAGCGACCTGGCCGTGCGCGCCCGCGTCGACGGCGAGCTGCGGCAGGACGGGCGCACGAGCGACCTGATCCACTCGGTTCCGGAGCTCATCGCTTACGTCTCCTCGATCTTCACCCTGCTGCCGGGCGACGTGATCCTCACCGGCACCCCCGCCGGGGTGGGCCCGATCGACGTCGGCCAGCGGGTCGAGGTCGAGGTCGAGGGCATCGGTGTGCTCTCGAACCCCGTCGTCCGGCGCGACTGACCGGGTGGGTGGGGTGCGGCGCGACTGACCGGGTGGGTGGGGTGCGACTGACCGGTGCGTGGGGCGCGGCGCGACTGACCAGGGGTGAGGCGCGGCAGGGGGACCGGGTGCGCGAGGCGCGGCGCGACCGACCGGGCGCGACCGACCGGGCGTGACTGACCAGCCCGAGCGGCTGGCGCGGCGCATCCGGCGGCCGCCGATCAGACGGTGGCGTTCTGCCGCGCGAGGGCCGCGCCCATCTGTGCCAGCGCCCGCCGCAGGATCGGGCGCGGCGAGGCGAAGACGAGGCGCACATACCCTTCGCCCGCCCCACCGCAGCGGGCGCCGTCGGTCAGCACGACCCCCGCCTCGCGCCGGAAGAACTCTGCCGCGGGCTCGGCCAAACCGAGCCCGCGGCAATCGAGCCAGCCGATGTAGGTGCCCGCGACAGGGCTCAGGACGGCGCCGGGGAGGTGCTCGGCCACGAGCCCCTCGAGCAGGTCCCGGCACGAGCGGAGGTAGGGCACGACCTCGGCGAGCCAGCCGCCGTCGTCGGTGTAGACGGCGGTGGCCGCCCGGGCCCCGAGCAGCCCGACCGTGCTGGCGACGTCCGCCGCGTACGGGGCGTATGCGGCGATGTCGTCCTCGTGGGACAGGACCATCTGGGCGCACTTGAGACCGGGGACGTTCCAGCCCTTCGACGCGGCGATCGCGGTGACGGTGTGGCGGGCGGTGCGGTCGTCGAGCGCGGCGTACGAGACGTGCCCTGTGTACGGGGCGTGACCGGCGTCGTCGAGCACGAGTGGGGCATGGATCTCGTCCGCGAAGACGCGACCGTTGTGCCGCTCGACGACGTCGGCGAGGGCCAGGAGTTCCGCCTCCTCGAGCACGCGCCCCACCGGGTTCCACGGGTTGCACAGCACCAGCAACCCCGCCCCGGCGGTGAATGCGGCGTCGATGCCGTCCAGGTCCAGGGAGTAGCGGCCCGCGGCGTCCACCAGCGAGGGCACCTCGACCACGTCGCGGCCGACGGCGGGCGGCACGGTGAGGAACGGCATGTAGGCGGGCGTCGGTACGATCACCGGCGAGCCCGGCGCGGTGAGGTGCCGGATGGTCTCGCGCAGCACGGACAGGACGTCGGGCACGGGGTAGACCTGCTCGGGCGCGACGTGCCAGCCGTTCGTGCGGGCGAGGTGGGCCGCCGTCGCCTCCTGCAGCGCCCGGTGGTCCGCGCCGGGAAGGTAGCCGAGGTTGCCCGTGTCGATAGCCCGTTCGAGCACGGCCCGTACCGGCGCGGGGATGCCCAGGTCCATCTCCGCCACCCACAGGGGGATCCTGTCGGGGTAGGTGCCCCACTTCAGCCCGTGTGCCGCGCGCAGCTGCTCGACGGTGATGTCGTCGAAGCCCATGGCCGATCCGTCCGCCTTCCGGCCCCGGCGGGCCCCGGTCGAGGCTACCGCCACGGGGCACGCCGGAGCGTGCGAGATACGCTGGACCCCACCATGACCGAGAACACCACTGCCGCCGCCACCGGTTCCGACATCCGGGTCCGCTTCTGCCCCTCGCCCACCGGGACACCCCACGTAGGGCTCGTCCGCACCGCGCTCTTCAACTGGGCGTACGCGCGCCACGTGGGCGGCACGTTCGTGTTCCGCATCGAGGACACCGACCCCGAGCGTGACTCCGAGGAGAGCTACCGCCAGCTCCTCGACGCGCTCGCGTGGCTCGGCCTGGACTGGGACGAGGGCGTGGAGGTCGGTGGACCGCACGGCCCGTACCGCCAGTCCGAGCGCATGGACATCTACCGCGACGTCGCCGCGCGCCTGCTCGAGGCCGGCTACGCCTACGAGGCCTTCTCCACCCAGGAGGAGATCGAGGCGCGGCACCGCGCCGCCGGACGTGACCCCAAGCTCGGCTACGACGGCTTCGACCGCGACCTGACGGACGAGCAGAAGGTGGCGTTCCGGGCGCAGGGCCGCGAGCCCGTCCTGCGGATGCGCATGCCCGAGACCGACGTGACCTTCACCGACGTCGTCCGCGGGGACGTGACGTTCAAGGCCGGCTCGGTGCCGGACTACGTCATCGTCCGCGCCAACGGCTACCCGCTGTACACGCTCACCAACCCCGTCGACGACGCGCTCATGCAGATCACGCACGTGCTGCGCGGCGAGGACCTGCTCTCCTCGACGCCCCGCCAGGTGGTGCTGTGGCGGGCGCTCGTCGAGCTCGGTATCGCCGACCGTGTCCCCGTGTTCGGGCACCTGCCCTATGTGATGGGGGAGGGGAACCGGAAGCTCTCCAAGCGGGACCCCGAGTCGAACCTGTTCCTCCACCGCGGCCGCGGCTTCATCCCCGAGGGCCTGATCAACTACCTGGCCCTGCTCGGCTGGGGCATCTCCCCGGACAACGACATCTTCTCCAAGGAGGAGATGGTCGCCGTGTTCGACGTCCACGACGTCAACCCCAACCCGGCCCGCTTCGATCTGAAGAAGGCCGAGGCGATCAACGGCACCCACGTGCGGATGCTCGCCCCCGCGGACCTCCGCGGCCGGCTCGTGCCGTACCTGCACGCCGCCGACATCGTCTCCGCCGCCACCTACGAGGGCCTCACCGAGCGGGAGCGCACGATCCTCGACGCCGGCGCCCCGCTGGTCCAGGAGCGCATGACCCTGCTGGGCGAGGCCGTGGGGATGCTCGGCTTCCTCTTCCGCACCGACGCCGAGCTCATCATCGAAGAGGGCGCACTGGAGGCGTTGCGCCCCGAGGCGGCCGACGTGCTCGACGCCGCCATCGCGGCGTTGGCCGGCCTGGACCCGCTCGCGGCCGCACCGGCCGAGCAGACGCTGCGCGCCGCCATCGTCGACGGCATGGGCATCAAGCCCAAGTTCGCCTTCACGCCGCTGCGCGTGGCGGTCACGGGTCGCCGCGTCTCGCCGCCGCTGTTCGAGTCCATGGAGATCCTCGGCTTCGAGTCGACGCTCGCCCGGCTGCGGAGCCTGCGCTCCCGGCTGGGCGGGCGTGCGTGAGGTCGGTCACGAGCGGCCCCGCGGGTTTGGTCAGGCCACGAGGCTCGGGTAAAGTTCCACGACGGTAAGACGTCCGGCCGCAGCACGGGGATCAGGGCGTCGAAACCCCTTGGGGTATGGTGTAATCGGCAGCACGACTGATTCTGATTCAGTTAGTCTAGGTTCGAGTCCTGGTACCCCAGCTCGCGAGTGGCGTCCGTTGCTCGCGCGGCACCTCGGTGTCGTGACCCGCCCCCATCGTTTAGTGGCCTAGGACACCGCCCTCTCACGGCGGCGGCGCCGGTTCGAATCCGGCTGGGGGTACGGAAGAAGGCCTCGCACCCCGGTGCGGGGCCTTCAGTGGTTCTCGACATGGCTGCCGGCGTGGCCAGATCATGTGCGGGACCTCACAGCCGCCCCACCACTCCGAGTTCGTCGTCGGTTCCGATGCCTGGTAGTCTCGTCCGGGCCGCCGCGAGGTGGTGGACACCAGCACAAAGCACGCCCCCATCGTTTAGTGGCCTAGGACACCGCCCTCTCACGGCGGCGGCGCCGGTTCGAATCCGGCTGGGGGTACGACCCGGGAAAGCGGTCCTGACCAGCGGAAACGCTAGGAGGGGCCGCTTCTTCATTTCCTCCGCAATCGGGCTGGGGCAACACAGGGCAACGCGCCCAGGCTGTTGCGACGCTGTTGGGCGGCTGTCCGGACGCGGTCCATCGACTCGCCGACCTCGTCGAGCCGGTCCTCTGTTGTCAGCCGGGTCTGGTGCTCGTCGAGAAGGCCACGGTTCCGGGTCGGCCCGCTGGCCTGATCCACGCCGGTGGGCCGGCCCGGCCGTTCCGCATGTGACCCTTGACACATCCGCAGCACCCGCCCATCATGATATCTGAACCAGTTGTCATGTTTGAGGTCGAGGGGTGCAGTTGTGAACGGGAACGCAGCCGGGACTGTCGATCCGTTGGTCCGACGTCGCGACGAGGGCTCGGTCGCCGTGCTCACCCTCGACCGAGCCGACCGACACAATGCCCTGGTCCCCGAGCTGCTCGACGACCTGCGGGAGGCAATCGCAACGGTCGCGACCGACGAAGGTGTCCGGTGCGTGGTGCTGGCGGCCGAGGGGCGCAGCTTCTCCACCGGAGGTGACGTCGCGGCGTTCGCGGCCCACGCCGGTGGCGCATTGGTCGAATATTCACGCCGCGTCGTCGGAGGACTGCACGACGTCGTGATGGACCTGATTCGCCTCGATGTGCCACTCGTACCCGCAGTGCACGGCACCCTGACGGGGGGTTCGCTCGGGCTGGTTCTGGCGGGCGACGTCGTCGTGGCGGCCCCTCGGGCGACCTTCGCCCCGTGGTACGTCCACGTCGGGTTCTCACCCGACGGGGGTTGGACCGCTCTGCTACCGCGGCGGATCGGTCACGCGCGGGCAGCCTCGTGGCAGCTCACGAACCGCTGCATCGACGCCCGCACCGCGGCGGCCTGGGGTCTGGTCGACGAGGTGCACGACGACGCGCGGGCTCGTGCCCTCGAGGTGGCGCACGAGCTCGCGCACATGGAGCGCGGTGCCGTGGCCCGCACCAAGCGACTCCTGCGGCAAGACCTCGACCAGGTGCGAGCCGCCCTGGACGCGGAGCTCGAGAGCTTCATCGAGCAGATCCAGACCGACGAGGCCAGGGTCGGCATGACCGCATTCCTCGGCCAGCACCACCCAGCACGTGCTGGCCTCTGGTGACCACGTGTTCACGGACTCGCTCATCAGCAATCGGATCACCCGATTCACCACGTCGTCCATGACTCCCGCATCCTGATCGGACCCCGACATGCACCTGCCCGACCTGACCGCCAAGCGTGCCGAGCTCCACCCGGACCGGGTGGCGCTGATCGACCACGAGCGGGGCCGCGAGATCACCTACGCCGCGCTGGAGGATCGTGCCAGCCGCCTGGCTGAGCACCTGCGTGCGGACTGGGGGATCGAGCCGGGCGACCGGATCGCCACCCTCGCGCACAACCGCACCGATGCGGTGGAGCTGTTGTTCGCCTGTGCCAAGACCGGCGCGGTGCTGGTGCCGCTCAACTGGCGACTCGCCAAACCCGAGCTGGAGTACATCCTCGCGGACGCCGAGGTCGTCGGCCTGGTCCACGACACCGCCAACGCGCCGATGGCGCGGGCGCTGAAGGGCACCGCGCAGGGTGCCCGCGGTGCTCTCCGGCTGCTCTGTTTCGATGACGAGTACGACGCCGCGCTCGCCGCCGCGTCCGGCCGTCAGGTCGTGCACGACCCGCGCGACGAGAGTGCGCTGTGGTACCTGATGTACACCTCCGGCACCACCGGTCGCCCCAAGGGAGTGCAGCAGACGGCAGGCATGGCCCTGGTCAACCACCTCAACATCGGGATGGCGGCCGGGATCACGTCCGACGACGTGTTCCTCTCGGTGCTGCCGCAGTTCCACACCGGCGGCTGGAACCTCTACACGCTGCCCATGATGTTCGTCGGTGGTGCGGCAATCATCCCGTCCGGGTTCGACGCAGGCCAGGCGCTCGGCCTGCTGCAGGAACGGGTCTCGGTGTTCTTCGGGGTGCCGACGATCTACCAGTTGCTGGTCGAGCATCCCGACTTCGCCGACGCCGACCTATCCCGCGTGCGCTCGTGGTCCGCAGGAGGTGCGGCGATGGCGGTGCCGCTGCTCGAGCGCCTCGCCGCGGCCGGCGTGTCGGTCCGGCAGGGGATGGGGATGACCGAGACCGGCCCGACGATCTTCCTGCTCGACGAGGAGCACGCGATCAGCAAGGCGGGCTCGGTGGGTAAACCGCAGCCTTTCGTGGACGTGCGGCTCGCCGATGGCGACGGACGCGATGTCGCGCCGGGGGAGTCCGGCGAGCTGCTGATCCGCGGGCCCGGAGTGACCCCGGGCTACTGGCGCAATCCGCAGGCGACCGAGCAGGCCTTCGAGGGCGGCTGGTTGCACAGCGGTGACGTCGGGCGTCAGGACGAGGACGGGTTCTTCTACATCGTCGACCGGGTCAAGGACATGTACATCTCTGGCGGTGAGAACGTCTACCCGGCCGAGGTGGAAGCCGTCATCCACCGGCTCCCGGGGGTGCGGTCCTGTGCGGTGATCGGGGTGCCCGACGAGCGCTGGGGCGAGGTGGGGCGGGCGTTGGTGGAGCTTGTGCCGGGTGCTGACCTCGATGCGGACGCTGTACGCCGCCACTGCCGCGAGCACCTCGCTGGGTTCAAGGTCCCGGGCTCCGTGCAGGTGGTGGCGGAGCTGCCTCGCGGTGCCACGGGCAAGGTGCTCAAGCATGTGCTGCGCGACCAACAGGGAGTGCGCGGGTGATGCACGCTTCCGACATCCTGGTCGTGACCCAGAAACACCTCGACGGCTTCGCCGAGGTCTCGGGCGACGACAACCCGATCCACGTGGATGCCGACTACGCCGCCACGACAGCGTTCAAGTTGCCCGTGGCCCACGGCATGTTCCTGTTCTCGCTGGTCCGGGCGGAGGTGCGACGCCGGTGGCCGGACGCTCGGCTCGTGGAGCAGCGTCTGGTGTTCCCGGCGCCCACGCCCGTGGGGGCTCGGATCCGGGTGCTGCTCGAGGAACGGCCCGGCAGGTCCGGCGAGCTGGCCCTCGCGACCCGGGTGGCGCACGAGGACGGCACGGTCGGCCTGACCGGCGAGTGCCGCCTGAGGGTCGAGGCGGGTCCTCGATGAGCGAGTGGTGGGAGACGGCGGTCGGTCGCTCCCAGACGCTGCGTCGCACATTCAGCGACGGCGACGTGGCGGCGTACGGCGCCCTCGCGAACGACACGTGCCCGGCGGGTGAGGTGCCTGAGCCACTGGTGGCCAGCCTTTTCTCCAGGCTATTGGGAGTCCACCTGCCCGGCCCGGGCACCAACTACCTCAAGCAGGCGTTGCGGCCGGTCGCCACGGCGCGCACCGGAGAGGAACTCGCGGCCACCGTCACGGTGGTCCGGGTGGTGCCGGACAAGCGCCTGGTCTACCTGGTGACCACCTGCCGCGGGACGGACGGTCGCACCGTGGCCGAGGGTGAGGCCATGGTCCTCGCCGGCGGAATCCCTGCGCCCTGAGCCGCTCAGGGCAATCGGCTGTGACGCTTGACACAGTCACTCACAAGCCCAATTATGAGACGTGAACCACCTTTCACGTCGAGAAGTCTCCGAGGAGGAACGACATGGTCAAGAACTTGAACTTCAAGGGCGTGCGACTGGGCGTGCTTGTCGGCACCCTGGCGCTCGTCGTGAGTGCCTGCGCGGCCGAGGACGCGTCCGGCACCGGGAACAGCGGGGGTGACGCGGGGCCCGTCAAGGTCGGCGTCGTGACCTCGCAGAGCGGTCTGCTCGCCGCGTACGGCAAGCAGTTCACGCAGGGCTTCGAAGCTGGCATCGACTACGCCACCGACGGCACCGGCGAGGTCGACGGTCGCGAACTCGAGATCGAGTTCGCCGACGATGCCACCGACCCGGCCAAGGCGACCGCGGCGGTCACCTCCTTGGTGGGGGCGGGCACTCAGATCATCACGGGCCCGGTGTCCTCCGGTGTCTCCGTGCAGGTTGCACCACTGGCCGAGCAGAATGGATTCCTCTACATCTCCGGCGCGGCCGCGACCGACGCGATCACCGGCATCAACGACCACACCTTCCGCTCGGGCCGGCAGACCTATCAGGACGTCGTCACTTCGGCCAGCCTCGTGGGGGACCTCGGCGGCAAGAAGGTCGTCGTGTATGCGCAGGACTACGAGTTCGGCCAGGCCAACGTCGCCGCGGTCGAGGCCGTCCTCGGCGAGGGCCAGGGCGCCGACGTGGCGTCGGTGCTGGCACCGGTCGACGCCAGCGACTTCACGCCGTTCGCCCGCCAGGTCATCGACGAGAAGCCCGACCTGGTCTTCGTCGCCTGGGCCGGTGAGACCACCAATGCCATGTGGCAGTCGCTCTCGCAGCAGGGCGTCTTCGACGACACCGTGGTCGTCACCGGCCTCGCGGACCGTGCGTCCTTCGACAGCTTCGGTCCGGCGGCGCAGCAGATCGACTTCCTCTCGCACTATTTCGCGGAGGCCAGCGACACCGAGGCCAACCAGGCGCTCATCTCCTACCTCGAGGCTGAAGGGGTCGAGGCCGACATCTTCCACAACGACGGCTTCGTGGCCGCCCAGATGGTCGTGCAGGCCGTGCGCGAGGGCGGCGACGACGTCGACGCCATGATCGACGCGCTTGAGGGCTGGCAGTTCACCGGCCCCAAGGGTGAGCAGGAGGTCCGCGCTGAGGACCACGCGCTCCTGCAGCCGATGTTCACCGCCTCGCTCACCGGCGAGGTCGGCAGCCTCGTACCCGAGCTCGCCGACACCTTGGCTGCCGCCGACGTCGCGCCGCCCGTCGCTGGCGAGTGAAGGAAACCGCTTCGTGAGCATCGTCGACATCTCGGGCGACTCGCGGGGGCCAGCCCGACCGGCCCCCGCAGGGGGCCCCGTGATCCGGACCGAGGCGCTCGCCTTCGCCGTGGGTGGAGTGCGGATCGTCTCCGACATCGACCTCGATGTCCGCGGAGGGGAGTTCCTCGCCGTGATCGGCCCTAACGGTGCGGGCAAGACCACCCTGTTCAACCTGCTCACCGGGCTCTGCAAGCCGACGGGCGGGCGGATCGTCCTGGACGGCGAGGACGTCACTCGGCTCAGCCCCGCGCAGCGGGCCGGTCGCGGGATGGCTCGCAGTTTCCAGGTCACCAGCCTCTTCTCCCACCTCACCGTCGGGGAGAACGTGCGGCTGGCCGCCCGTGCGCACCTCGGTGGCTCGGGCCGGATCTGGGGACGCGTGGGCGGTCGCGCCGACGACGCCGTACGACGGGCAGAGGAAGCCCTGGAGACGGTAGGTCTGGCCGGGCGGATGTCCGAGACCGCGGCGGACCTGTCCCACGGCAACAAGCGCAAGCTCGACCTCGCCATCGCGATCGCCGGCGAGCCGCGGGTGTTGCTCCTCGACGAGCCGACCGCCGGCATGGGTGCCGACGACCTGCCGTCGGTCATCGAGCTCATCCACGACATCCACCGCCGCGGCACGACCATCGTCATGGTCGAGCACCGGATGGACCTGATCCTCGGCCTGGCCGACCGGATCGCGGTCATGCACCACGGTGCCCTGCTCGCCTGCGGCGAGCCGGACGCGGTCATGGCCGACGAGACCGTTCAGACCGCTTACCTCGGAGAACCCCTGTGACCACCATTCCCACCGACCGGCAGCCGCCAGCCACGGCGTCGACCGCGACCCCGATCCTGGAGGTGGAGGGACTCGACGCCTTCATCGGCGAGTCGCACATCCTCCACGGCATCGGCTTCTCGGTGCCGGCGGGCGAGATCACCGCGCTGCTCGGGCGCAACGGCGCCGGCAAGACAACAACGCTGCGCAGCATCCTCGGCCTCGTCGAGCGCCGGGGCACCGTCCGCCTCGACGGCCACGACGTGTCCACTGCTGCGCCGCACAGCGTCGTACGGCGGGGTGTCGGCTACGTCCCTGAGAACCGTGACGTCTTCGCCGGCCTGACCGTCGCGGAGAACCTCCGTCTGGCGGAGCGGCCGCACGCCGGTCACCGGTACGACCTGGTCTACGAGCTGTTCCCACGCCTGAACGAGCGCCGGGCACAGCGAGCTGGCTCGATGTCCGGCGGCGAGCAGCAAATGCTGGCGCTGGCCCGTGGGCTGCTCAACGACGACAACAAGCTGCTGCTCATCGACGAGCCCAGCCAGGGGCTGGCGCCCAACCTGGTGCGCGAGGTCGCGGTCGTCCTGGAGCAGATGGCCCAGCTGGTGACCACCATCGTGGTGGAGCAGAACCTCGCCGTGATCCGGCACATGGCCCGCCAGGTGGTGGTCCTCGACCAGGGCCGGGTAGTCCACACGGGGCCGGCTCCGGAGCTCTTCGAGGACGAGCGGTTGACCCAGGAGCTCCTGGGCGTCTCGCACGGAGGTGGGCACCGATGACCACGTTCCTGCTGCTGACCATCACCGGACTCGGTCTTGCGGGGCTCTACTTCCTCGTCGCATCGGGCCTGTCCCTCATCTACGGCCTGATGGACGTCCTCAACTTCGCCCACGCTGCCTTCCTCACCATCGGGGCCTACGCCTCCTGGTTGGTCGCCACCGAGCTGAGTGGACACCTGCCCGTCGGAGTGGTGTTCGCACTCGGACTGCTCGCCGGCGTGGTCTTCGGCACCCTCGCAGCCGTGCTGATGGAGGTGGGCCTGGTGCGCCGGCTGTACGGCGACCACGTCGGCCAGGTCCTGCTGACCGTCGGCCTCCTGCTGGCGATCACGGCGCTTGCCCGGGCTGTGATCGGCTCCGACCCGGTTCGCGTGGTCATGCCGGAATGGATGAACGAGGTGACCCGCATCGGTGGTGCAGCCGTGCCGAACTCCCGCCTTGTCGTCATCGCCACCGCAGTGCTGGTCTTCGCGTCGCTGATGTTCTTCCTTCGGCGCACCCGCTACGGACTGGTGATCCGGGCGGGGGTCGAGAACCGCGCGATGGTCTCGGCCCTCGGGATCGACGTGGGCCGTGCCTTCACCCTGGTGTTCGCCATCGGCGGGGCGCTGGCCTCGCTGGCCGGCATCCTCACGGGTGCGTTCTTCGGGACCATCACCGCCGACCAGGGCACCAGCTTGCTGATCTCCGCCTTCATCGTCGTGATCATCGGTGGCCTGGGGTCGATCCCGGGTTCCGCGCTGGCGGCCCTGGCGGTGGGCCTGCTGCAGCAATACGCCAACTACTACGCAGCCGTCGGCATGGGCGACCTGATCGTGGTGGCAATGCTGGCCGGCGTCCTGCTGATCCGGCCGCAAGGGCTCTTGGGAAGGGTGACGACGTGAGGATCTCCACCACGCTGGTGCTGCGCTGGTCGGCGGGTGCCGCCCTGGTCGCCGTGGCAGCGATACTGCCGTTCTTGCACCGCGACATCCCGTTCGTCCTCGACGGAGCCCTCGACAGCCCTGGGGTCCTGCACCTCCTGGCGTTGATGCTGGTGTTCGGGGCCCTGGCTATGACCTATGACCTGATCTTCGGGTTCACTGGACTGCTGTCCTTCGGGCACGCCCTCTACTTCGCGCTGGGCGTCTATGGCACGGTCGTGGTCCTCTCCGAACTCGACCTAGGTTTCGCCGGCGGGCTGCTGCTCGTAGCGGTCGGCGGGCTGCTGCTGCCGCTGGTCGTGGGCGCGATCTGCCTGCGGGTCAAGGACATCGCCTTCGCCATGGTGACCCTCGCCTTCGCCCAGGCGGGCGTCATCTTCGTGATGCGCGACCCGTTCGACATCACCGGGGGCGAACTCGGCCGGGCCCTGCCCGCCCAGCAGGTGCCGGACGTCTTTCTCGGGATCATCAACACGCGCAACGTCTACTGGCTGGCCCTGGTCCTCGTGGTCGTCGTCTACCTGGTCGCGCGGGTGGCCAGCGCGTCACCGGCCGGCCGCGTGTGGCAGGCGATCCGCGAGAACGAGCAGCGGGTCGAAGTCCTCGGCCTCGCGCCGTACCGGTTCAAGCTGATGGTGTTCGTGCTGGCCTCGTTCCTGGCGACCCTATGTGGCGTCGTCTACGTGCTCACGGTCGGAGGCGCCAACCCGAGGGTCACCACGGCGACGTTCACGCTCACCCTGCTGGTCATGGTCGTGCTCGGTGGTAAGGGGCGGCTGTGGGGCGCACTGGTGGGCGGCATGCTCTACACCTACCTCGACCATCGGCTCGGTCAGCTCGCGACCTCGCCGCAGATGGAGAACCTGCCGGCGGTGATCCGGGTTCCGCTGTCGGAACCTCTGTTCGCGCTCGGGGTCCTGTTCGTCCTTGTGGTCCTGTTCGTCCCTGGCGGCGTCGCCGGCCTGATCACCCGGGGTCGCAGGCGTGGTGACGCAACCTCCGACGGCCTGCCCACCGCACACTCCGGGGAGAGCGGGCCTCCCGACGAGCCCGCAACCCGTGACCTAGCCGAAGGAGTGGCCCGATGACCACCAGCCCGATGTGGGACGTGAAGGACCGGCAGCCCAGCGGCGCGGACGGTCGCACCCTGACCAGTCGCGGTATGCGGACCCGCACGGCTCTCCTCGAGGCGGCCGAAGTGGTGTTCGCGCAACACGGCTACCATGATGCCTCGATCGTGAAGATCACCGAGGCGGCGCAGGTCGCACAGGGCACCTTCTACCTCTACTTCGCGAGCAAGCAGCAGTTGTTCGACGAGCTCGTGCGCGACCTCAACCGGCGCGTCCGGCACGCCATGAGCGAGCGGGCCGCCGAGGCCCGGACCCGGGCGGGGCAGGAGCGACTGGGCTTCCGCGGCTACTTCGAGTTCGTCGCCGAGCACCCCGCGCTCTACCGGATCATCCGGCAAGCCGAGATCGTGGCGCCCGACACCTTGCGCGAGCACTACGAGCGGATCTCCCACGGGTATATCGAGGGCCTGCGCGCCGCCATGGCCGACGGCGAGATCGGCGAGTCCGACCCGGAGGTCGTCTCCTGGATCCTGATGGGGATCGGCGAGATCGTCGGCGCCCGGTGGGTCCTGTGGGGGGAGTCCGACACCGTGCCCGACGAGGTCTTCGAGCAGGTCATGGGCTTCATCGAGCGCGGCTTGGACACCCAGGGGGACAAGTGAGCGCGATCGGGATCCGCAGCACGTCGCACTACCTGCCCGACCGTTGGATGACCGCCGCCGAGATCGGCGCCGTCAGCGGCATCCCGGAGGCAGTGGTCGCGGAGAGGTTCGGCATCCGCGGCAAGCACATCGCGGCGCCCGGTGAGCACGTCAGCGGCATGGCCGTGAGCGCCGGCGCCCGTGCGCTGGAAGCCGCGGGACTGGAGCCGCGCGATATCGACGCGGTCGTGTACTTCGGCTCGACCTGGAAGGACCATCCCGTCTGGCAGGCCGCGCCGCGGATCGCGGACCGGCTCGGCTGCACCGAGGCATTCGCACTCGAGCTCGACTATGTCTCGTGCGGCACCCCGGTGGCGCTGCGAGTCGCCCGCGACATGCTGGTGGCCGAGGACGACCTGCACCGCGTGCTGCTGGTCGGGGCCTGCCGGGAGTCCTACCTGGTCGACTACGGGGACCCCGGGTCGCGATTCACTTACAACTTCGGTGACGGCGCCGCGGCCGCGGTACTCGAACGCGGGCTGGAGCGCAACGAGGTCCTGGGTAGCCACATGCTCACCGATGGGTCCTTCAGCCAGCACGTCAAGGTGCCCGCCGGCGGAAGCGTGGAGCCGGCGAGCGTGGAGTCGGTGCACGCCGGACGGCACCTGCTCCGGGTCGAGGATCCCGCTGACATGAAGGCCCGCCTCGATCCGGTCAGCCTGCCCAACTTTCTGCGCGTCGCCGAGGGTGCGTGCAAGCGCTCGGGGATCACCCTCGACGAGATCGACCACCTGTGTGGCATCCACATGAAGCGGTCGATGCACGACAGGCTCGTGACGGTACTCGGGGTCGACCCGGACCGGGCGTCGTACCTCGACGACACGGGCCACATGAGCGGCGTCGACCCGATGCTCGCGCTGGACCGTGCGGTCGCCGCCGGCGACGTGCGCGACGGCGATCACGTGCTCACGCTGGCCGCGGGCACCGGATACACCTGGGCCGCGACCGTCCTGCGCTGGGGAGAGAGGAACACATGAGTCAGCACACCGCGGATGTCGTCGGGACCGAGGAGCAACGGGTCGCGGTCGTGACCGGGGCTGGGGGAGCGCTCGGCCGCAGCCACGCGCTCCACCTCGCGGAGCGGGGGCTGGCCGTTGTCGTCAACGACGTGGCCGACCCGGCGGCGGTCGTGGAGGAGGTGCACCGGGCCGGAGGCCGGGCTGTCGGTGTCACCGCCGGCGTGGACACCTGGGAGGGCGGTGAGTCGATCGTCGCCGCGGCGCTCGGCGAGTTCGGCCGCCTCGACGTCGTGGTGAACAACGCCGGCATCCTGCGGGACAAGTCGTTCGCCAAGATGACCCCCGACATGGTGGAACCGGTGCTCGCCGTCCACCTGCACGGCGCCTTCCACGTCACGATGGCTGCGTGGCCGCACCTGCTGGAGCGAGGCGGCAGCGTCGTGATGACCTCCTCCGGCTCGGGGCTGTACGGCAACTTCGGCCAGGCCAACTACGGCGCGGCCAAGATGGGGCTCGTCGGCCTCACCCGCGTGCTCGCGCTCGAGGGTGCCCGCGCCGGGGTCCGCGTCAACGCGATCGCTCCCTTGGCCCGTTCCGCAATGACCGAGGGCGTGCTCCCCGAGGGCGTGCTCGAACGTCTCGACCCGGCGTGGGTCTCTCCGCTGGTCGGCTGGCTGGCCGACCCGGCGTGCCGCCAGACTGGACAGGTCTGGTCCGTCGCCGGCGGCCGCTACGCGCGCGTGGCCGTGGTGGAGGGGCCGGGTGTGGTCTTCGACCACGTGCCGTCGGTCGAGGAGTTGGCCGCGACCGAGGAGAGGCTCGTCGC
>NZ_JBTSDU010000032.1:0-25099 GCF_054605595.1 Georgenia sp.
AGGCGGGTTCGGCCGCGGCCATGCAGGTGGTCGGCACGAGCTACGCCACGCTGGACGAGCCGATGATCCCGATCTACATCTTCTACTCGATGTTCGGGTTCCAGCGCACCGGCGACCAGTTCTGGGCCGCCGGGGACCAGCTCGCCCGCGGGTTCGTCATCGGCGCCACCGCGGGGCGGACGACGCTCGCCGGCGAGGGCACCCAGCACATGGACGGCCACTCCCCCGTGCTCGCGTCGACGAACCCGGCGTTCGTGCACTACGACCCGGCCTACGCCTACGAGATCCGGCACATCGTCAAGGACGGTCTGCAGCGGATGTACGGCGAGGACCCGCGTGACCCGAACGTCATGTACTACCTCACGGTGTACAACGAGCCGTTGCACCAGCCGGCCGAGCCGGCGGACGTCGACGTCGAGGGCATCCTCCGAGGCATCCACCGCCTCGCCGAGCCAGAGGGGGACGGGCCCCGCGCCCAGCTGCTCGCCTCCGGGGTCGGGGTGCCGTGGGCGTTGCACGCCCGCGAGCTTCTCGCGGACGACTGGGGCGTCCGCGCCGGTGTGTGGTCCGTGACGAGCTGGTACGAGCTGCGCCGGGACGGCCTGGAGGCGAGCAAGCACAACTACCTCCACCCCACCGAGGAACGTCGCGAGGCCTACGTCACGACCAGGCTCCGCGACGTCGGCGGGCCGTACGTCGCCACGAGCGACTTCGAGCACCAGGTGCAGGACTCCATCCGCGAGTGGGTGCCCGGCGACTACTACACGCTCGGTGCCGACGGCTTCGGCTACTCGGACACCCGCGCGGCCGCCCGGCGTCAGCTCTTCATCGACTCCCACTCGATGGCGGTGCGTGCGCTCCAGGCGCTGGCCGACCGCGGCGAGATCGACCGGGACATCCCGCGCCAGGCCATCGAGAAGTACGACCTGTTCAACGTGCGCGCCGGCGAGTCCGGCACCGCGGGCGGCGACGCCTGACGCTCGCTGAGCCACGAAGGCCCCGCCGGATCGCTCCGGCGGGGCCTTCGTCGTCCGTGGTGCTGCGCGGGCTACACGTCGGTCTGCTGATGAGCCGCCTCGACGCGGGCCACCAGCGGCTCCAGCTCGGCGACGACGGCGGCCACCTCGGTGTGACCACGGGCCGTCACGAGGGCGTTGAGGTGGCGGCGGGCGTCGATCGGCCGGGCCGCCTCGACCGCCGCGAGGATCACCTGACGGCCCGCCTCGACGATGTTGTCCTTGGGTGACCAGTGGCCGACGCCGAGCCCGAGACCCTCCGCGGGCAGGCCGGCCTCGCGCAGCATCCGCACGCTCTCCGCCAGCGCGAGGCCCGTCGTCTCCCGCTCGCAGGCACCGGCGAGACGGCGCATCGCCGCCTCGTGATCGTCCGCCAGCGAGAGGCGGCCGAGCTCGACGAGCGCGTACCAGGCCTTCGGGCTGCCGGCGATCTCCTCGGCCAGCGCCCACACGGCCACGTCCGCCGCGCGCTTGGCATCCGAGGGCAGCTGCTCGGCGGTGAGCGGGTCGGCCGGCCCGACCCCGGCCGCCCGGCGGCGCACGAGCTCGGCGAGGGCGCCGAAGGCCGCGACGTCGTTGGGGTCGTTCATGAGCTTGGCACGCAGCCGGTCCTCGGTCGCCGCCCCCTCGGTCCGGGGCACCGCGGAGGGTCGCCGTGCGCCGACCCGGTGGACGGGCCTGCCGCGCGACAGGATGGACCGCAGTCGTTCGAGGAATGCCATGACCCAGACCATATCCGGACTTGAGACTTCACGCGGGGGATGACCGCGACCACCACGTCCCCGGGGCCCGGGGCCCGCGCTCCCGCGGCCCGGGACCGCCGTCCCGGGCGCGCCGCACCCGCTTTGTAGGCATCCGACAAGTCGACCGGCCTATGCTCCGCTGCATGACCGTGAACGAACGCACCGGGCGTGAGGACGGCAGCTCCGAGGTCGTGCGGCGCCTGCGGGGCGGCACCGACATGCTCACCACCGCCACGCTGCGCCGCCTCGACGCCGAGGTGGAGTGGTACCGCCGGCTCACGGCGGAGGACCGTTCCTGGATCGGGCTCGTCGCCCAGGCGGGCATCGGCGCGTTCATCAACTGGTACGAGCGGCCCGCGAAGGGCTCCTACAACGCCCAGGAGATCTTCCGCGTGGCCCCGACCGAACTGACCCGGTCGATCTCGCTGCAGCACACCCTCCAGCTGGTGCGCATCGTCGTCGAGGTGGTGGAGGACAACGCCGTCCAGCTCGCCGAGCCCGGCCAGCAGCGGGACCTGCGCGACGCCGTCCTGCTGTACTCGCGCGAGGTCGCCTTCTCCGCGGCGGAGGTCTACGCCCATGCGGCGGAGACGCGCGGTGCGTGGGACGCCCGGCTCGAGGCGCTCGTGGTGGACTCCCTGGTACGCGGCGTCTCCGACGAGTCGCTGCTCTCGCGCGCCTCGACGCTCGGCTGGTCGGGCCGGGGCACCACCCTGGTGATGGTCGGGCAGGCACCGGCCCGGCTCGACCAGCACCGCACCAGCGAGCTGCGTCGTGCCTGCCAGCGCGTGGCCCCCGACGTGCTGGTGGGCATCCAGGGTGAGCGCCTCGTCGTCGTCCTCGGCGGCGAGGTGGAGCTGCGCGCCGCCGCCGAGTCGCTCCTGCCGCGCTTCGGCGACGGGCCGGTGGTGTTCGGCCCACAGGTGCGGGAGATCGCCGACGCCGGCCGGTCCGCCCGCGCGGCCCTCGCCGGGATCCTGTCCGTGCGTGCCTGGCCGGGCGCCCCCCGCCCCGTCCTCGCCGACGAGCTCCTCCCGGAGCGGATGCTCAACGGCGACCCCCTGGCCCGCCGCACGCTGATCGAGGAGCTCTACCGGCCGCTGCTGGCCGGCGGCGCCGCCCTGGTGCAGACCCTTGACGAGTACCTCGCGCACGGCCGCTCCCTCGAGGGTGCCGCCCGCGGCCTGTACGTGCATCCGAACACGGTTCGCTACCGGCTGCGCCGCATCGGCGAGCTCGTCGGCTGGGACCCCACGGACGCCCGGGAAGGCTACGTGCTCCAGATCGCCCTCGCCGTCGGGCGCCTCGCCGACACAGCCCGCCAGCACAGCGGCGTCTGAGTCGCCCGTCCCGGCGAGCGCGGGTCCCGGGGGTGCCGGACGTCCGGCGGCATTCGGGCACTCGTCGGGCCGGCGACACCCGCGCACCAGTTTTGTAGGTTTCCGACAACCGGCCTCCCGGGAGTTGGTAGGCGTCGTCGCCGCCGGGTACGGCCCCCCGGTTGGCACAGTGGACAGGTGCTTGCCCTCCTCTGCCCTGGACAGGGCGCCCAGACCCCCGGGATGCTCGGCCCCTGGCTCGACGTCCCCGGACTGGCGGACCACCTCGACCGCTACGCGGCCGCCACCGAGCTCGACCTCGTCACGCTCGGCACCACCGCCGATGCCGAGGCGATCCGGGACACCCGGGTGGCCCAGCCGCTGCTCACCGCCGCATCGCTGCTCAGTCTCCGTGCGCTCGACGTCGACCCCGTCCTGGTGGGCGTCACCGCGGGCCACTCGGTGGGCGAGCTCGCCGCGACCGTGGTCGCCGGTGTGCTGAGCGAGGCCGACGCCCTCACCCTCGTGCGCGAGCGCGGCCGGGCGATGGCGGACGCCGCCGCGGTCCGCCCCACCGGGATGAGCGCCGTCATCGGCGGTGATGCCGCCGACGTGGCCGCCACCCTCGCACGCCACGGGCTCACGGCCGCCAACGTCAACGGCGGTGGTCAGGTCGTGGCCGCCGGCACCCGCGAGCAGCTCGACGCCCTCGCCGCCGACCCGCCCGCCCGCGCCCGCGTCATCCCCCTGCAGGTGGCCGGCGCCTTCCACACCGAGCACATGGCCCCCGCCGTCGAACACGTCCGGGCCGTGGCCGCCTCGCTCACCGCCGCGGACCCCGCCCGCACGCTGCTGTCCAACGCCGACGGGAGCGCCGTCACCGCGGGCGCCGCGGCGCTGGAGCGGATCGTCAGGCAGGTCGCGAACCCGGTGCGCTGGGACCTGTGCAGCGAGCAGCTGCTCACCCTCGGCGTGACCGGCGCGGTGGAGCTGTGCCCCGGCGGGGTCCTCACCGGGCTGGCCCGGCGTACGCTGCCCGGGGTCGAGACCGTCGCGCTCAAGAGCCCCGACGACCTGACCGCGGCCCGCGATCTGATCACCCGGCACGGAGGAACCCGATGACCCGCCCCACCCTGCGCGCGGCGCAGCCCGTCCAGCACGCCCGGATCCTCGGGGTAGGTGGGGTGCGCGGCGAGAACGTCGTCGTCAACGACGACGTCGTCGGCCCGATCAACTCCTCCGACGAGTGGATCCGCCAGCGCACCGGGATCATCTCCCGCCGCCGTGCCGCGGAGGGCACCACGGTCGTCGACCTCGCCGAGGGTGCGGCCCGTGCGGCGCTCGACGCCGCCGGGCTGACCAGCGCCGACCTCGGCGCGGTCCTCGTCTCCACCACCACCTGGTTCGAGCAGACACCGTCGCTCGCGGCCGTCCTCGCCGACCGGATCGGTGCGACCCCCGCCGCGGCCTTCGACATCTCCGCCGCCTGCGCCGGCTACGCCTACGGCATCGCCCAGGCCGACGCCCTCGTCCGCGCCGGGACGGCCCGCCACGTGCTCGTCGTCGGCGTGGAGAAGATGTCCGACTTCATCGACCCCACCGACCGCTCGATCAGCTTCCTGCTGGGCGACGGTGCCGGCGCGGTCGTCGTCGGCCCCTCGGACGTCCCCGGGATCGGTCCGACGGTGTGGGGCTCGGACGGCTCCGCGGCGACGATGATCGGGCAGACCCACTCCTGGCTCGACTTCCGCAACGCGGCACCCGAGACGCCGGTGTCGGAGATCGGCTGGCCCACCCTGCGCCAGGAGGGGCCGTCGGTGTACAAGTGGGCCGTCTTCCAGATGACGCCGGTCGCCAAGGAGGCCATCGCGGTCGCCGGCCTGCGGCCGGAGGACATCGACGTGTTCCTGCCGCACCAGGCGAACATGCGCATCATCGACCACATGGTCAAGTACCTCGGCCTTCGCGACGACGTCGTCGTCGCGAAGGACATCGTCGAGACCGGCAACACCTCGGCGGCGTCGATCCCGCTGGCCACCGAGCGCCTGCTGCGCGAGGGGCAGGCGAAGAGCGGCGACATCGCCCTGCAGATCGGCTTCGGCGCAGGCCTGGCCTACGCCGCCCAGGTCGTCGTGCTCCCCTGACACCCGGGGTCCAGCCAGCGTGCCGCGGTGGTGCTGAGCGGCACGCGACCTTCACACTGAGAACCGACAGACGCGTCACCCAACGAAACGGAGTAACACCATGGCTTACAGCGAGCAGGAGATCCTTGCCGGGCTGGCCGAGATCGTCAACGAAGAGACGGGCCTGCCCGTGGAGTCGATCACCGCGGAGAAGTCGTTCACCGACGACCTCGACGTCGACTCCCTGTCGATGATGACGATCGCCACGCTCGCCGAGGAGAAGTTCGACGTCCGGATCCCGGACGAGGAGGTCGGCAACCTCAAGATCGTGCAGGACGCCGTCAACTACATCAGCGGCGCCCAGTCCGCCTGATCCTCCCGCGGCGTCAGCCGCTCTCGCCCGGCGGGCACGATCGCTCGTGCCCGCCGGGCGTGCCTCATCCCGTACGCGCCGCCTCGCGGCCGCCGCAGCCCCTGGAGCACTCATGGCAGGCACCCCCGTCGTCATCACCGGCCTCGGCACCACCAACCCGCTGGGCGGCGACGTCGCCTCGTCGTGGGAGGCGATCCTCGCCGGCCGCTCCGGGGTGCACACCCTCGAGAACGACTGGGTGGAGCGGTACGAGATCCCGGTGAACTTCGCCGGGACCATCGCGGTCCCGACCGAGACGGTGCTCACCCGCCCCGAGACCCGCAAGATGGACCCCTCCGCGCAGTACGCGCTGGTGGCCGCCCGTGAGGCCTGGGCCGACGCCGGTACCCCCGAGGTCGACGGCGACCGGCTCGCGGCCATCGTCGGCACCGGCATCGGCGGCGTCTGGACGATCCTGTCCGCCTGGGACACCGTCAAGGAGAAGGGCGCCCGCCGCGTCCTGCCCATGACCGTGCCGATGCTCATGGCCAACTCCCCCGCCGCGACCGTCTCGATCGCGTTCGGCGCCCGTGCCGGCGCCCACGCCCCCGTCTCCGCCTGCGCCTCGGGCGCCGAGGCGATCGTCCGGGGCGTGGAGATGATCCGCTCCGGCCAGGCCGACGTTGTCATCGCCGGCGGCACCGAGGCCGCCATCCACCCGTTGCCCCTCGCGGCGTTCGCGAAGATGCAGGCGCTTTCCACCCGGTCCGACGACCCGCAGGCCGCCTCGCGCCCCTACGACGTCGACCGGGACGGGTTCGTCATGGGCGAGGGGGCCGGGATCGTGGTGCTCGAGTCCGCGGAGCACGCCGCCGCCCGCGGCGCCCGCGTACACGCCGTCGTCGCGGGGGTCGGCATGACGGCGGACGCGTTCGACGTCGCCCCACCCGACCCGACCGGCTCCGGGCAGGAACGGGCCATGCGCATCGCGCTGGCCGACTCCGGCCTCGCCGCGACGGACATCGTCCACGTCAACGCCCACGCCACGTCCACCCCGGTGGGTGACGGCATCGAGGCCGCCGCCATCCACCGCGTCCTCGGCGACGGCGTCGCGGTCTCCGGCACGAAGTCGATGACCGGGCACCTCCTCGGCGGGGCCGGTTCGCTGGAGACGGTGCTCACCGTCCTCGCGGTGCGTGAGCACCTCGCTCCCCCGACGATCAACGTCGACACCCTCCAGCCGGGTATCGAGATCGACGTCGTCCGTGACACGCCGCGCGAGCTGCCCGCGGGGCAGATCGCCGCGGTCAACAACGCGTTCGGCTTCGGCGGGCACAACGCCGCCATCCTGGTCCGCTCGGCCTGACGGGCTCGATCTCCACACAACCTCCAGACCTCGCTCCGCAGGCGAACCCTCCGCCGCTCCTAGGCTCGGGGCATGACCACCGGGAGCTCCGCCGCGACACTGCTCGTCGTCGAGGACGACGGGACGATCAACCAGGCCCTCACCGACCGGCTGCGCGCCGAGGGCTTCGACGTCGTCCAGGCGTACGACGGCCCCGCCGCGGTCGCCGCGCACGAGGAGCACCGACCCGACCTGGTGGTGCTGGACGTCATGCTGCCCGGCTTCGACGGTGTCGAGGTCTGCCGGCGCATCCAGGCCGCCCGGCCGGTCCCGGTGCTCATGCTCACCGCCCGCGTGGCTGAGACGGACGTGCTCGTCGGGCTCGGGGTCGGGGCGGACGACTACGTCACCAAGCCCTTCCGCATGCGGGAGGTCGTCGCCCGGATCCGGGGCCTGCTCCGGCGGGTCGAACGGGCGCGCGAGCTCGCCGCGACGGGCACCCCCCGGCTCACGGTGGGCGCCGTCGTCATCGACCGGGCGGCGCGGCGGGTGCACGTGGCCCAGGCGGAGGTCCACCTGACCCCGTTGGAGTTCGACCTGCTGCTCGCGCTTGCGGTCACGCCGGGCACGGTGCGCAACCGCGAGGAACTCATGTCGCAGGTGTGGGGCTGGTCCGACGCGAGCGGCACCCGCACGCTCGACAGCCACATCAAGGCCCTGCGCGCCAAGATCGGTGCGGACCTGGTCCGGACCGTGCACGGCGTCGGCTACGCGGTCGAGGCCTGAGCGATGAGCACCTCCACCCGCCGGGACCGGCCGCTGGACGGCATCGCCTCCATCAAGGTGAAGTTCGGCGTGCTCGTCGGGCTCTCCGTGGTGACGGCCGCCCTGGTCTCCGAGATCGGCGGCCGGGCCGGCGTACCCGGGTGGCTCACCGTTCCCGTCACCGTCGCCGCCGCCCTGGGCGTGACCCAGTGGCTCGCCCGGGGAATGACGTCGCCGCTGCGGGAGATGACCGACGCCGCCGCCCGGATGGCGACCGGTGACCGCGCCCGCCGCGTGAGCGACACCTCAGCCGACGAGGTCGGCCGACTGGCCCGGGCGTTCAACACGATGGCCGCGGACCTCGAGGCGTCGGACCAGCAGCGCCGCCAGCTCCTCGCGACCGTCTCCCACGAGCTGCGCACCCCGCTCGCGGCCCAGCAGGCCCTGCTGGAGAACCTCGTCGACGGTGTCGTCCGGCCCGACGACGAGGCGCTGCGGGGCGCGCTGGCCCAGTCCGAGCGGCTCGGGGAGCTGGTGGGCGACCTGCTCGACGTCTCCCGCGCGCAGGCCGGGGCCGTGACGCTGCACCTCGCGCCGGTCCGGGTCGCGACCCTGCTCGAACGGGCCGTGGCCGAGGCACGCGTGGGGGGCCGCGACGTCGGGTTCGAGGTCCGCGTGACCCCGCCGGACCTGACCGTGACCGCCGACGCCGCCCGGCTCGCCCAGGTGGTCGCCAACCTCCTCGACAACGCCGTCCGGCACTCCCCCGCGGGCGCCGTCGTCACGGTCCGCGCCGCCGAGCAAGGCACGGACCGGTGGTCCCTGGACGTGGCCGACGACGGCCCCGGCATCACCCCCGATCAGGCCGAGCAGATCTTCACCCGGTTCTGGACCACCGGCGTGGGAGGCGGCACCGGGCTGGGCCTGGCCATCGCGCGGTGGATCTGCGAGCTGCACGGCGGCACGATCGCCGCGCTCGACCCCGCAGCCGGTGGCGGCGCCCGGATCCGGGCGCTGCTCCCCCGCCACCCGGGGTCGTCGGCCACCCGGACGGCCGAGAGCGCGGCTGCGGTCTCGGCCGACGCACCGGCGGTCCCACCCGCACCCGCGCCCGGGCCCGGGCCCAGCGCCGGTGTCGGCACGAGCCCCCTGGCCGTGACCCCTGGGCCGGGCGAGGGTTCGTTCGTCGAGTCGCTCTTCGGGGGCCGGTGGCCCGGCGCCGAGCCGGCCACCGCGGCCGTCCCCCTCGTTGCGTCCCTCGCCGTGGGCGCCCTGGGCGCCGCCGTGCTGCCGGACCGTGCGATCGGGGTGGGCACGTTCGTGGTGCTGCTGCTCGCCGGCTTGCTGGTGTGGCGGTCTGCCCGGCTGCGCGCCCGGCCGTGGACGATCGTCACCGCGGTGCTGTGCCTCGGTCTCGGCTCGCTGCTCGTGCTGCGCGCCGCCGAGTGGCTCGCGGTCCTCGCGCTGCTGGTGATCGCCGTGCTCGTGACCACCGCGCTGACCGGGGCGCGTGGGCTCGTGCCCATGGTGGCCGGCGCGGCCGCCTGGGTCCTGGCCGCGGTGCGTGGCCTACCGCTGTTGGGCCGCACGCTCACGGCCGCGAGCGGCCACACGCTGCTCTGGCCGGTGGTCCGCACGGCCGCGTTCTCGCTCGTGGTGCTCGTGGTCTTCGGCGGGCTGTTCGCCTCCGGCGACGCCGTCCTCGGCTCGTGGGTGGCCCGCCTCGTCCCGGATCTGTCCTGGGACCCGCTGATCCTGCGCGCCTTCGTCTTCGTCATGATCGCGGGCATCGTGCTCGCCGCCTGCTACCTCGCGCTCAACCCGCCGCCGGTGGAGAACCTGGCCGCACCGGCCCCCCGGCCGGTGGCCCGGGTGTGGGAGTGGCTCGTGCCGGTGGGGATCGTGGTCGCCGTCTTCGTCACGTTCGTGCTCGCGCAGGCGTCGGCGATGTTCGGCGGGGACGACTACGTCCTCCGCGTGGCCGGCATCACCTACGCCGACTACGTCCACCAGGGGTTCGGCCAGCTCACGGTCGCCACCGTGCTGACCCTGGCGACGGTCGCCGTCGCCGTCCGCAAGGCCCCGCACGAGACGGCCCAGGACCGGTTCGTGCTCCGCTTGGTGCTCGGCCTGCTGCTCCTGCTCACCCTGGTGGTGGTCGCCTCGGCGCTCTACCGGATGTCGGTGTACCAGGGCGCCTTCGGCTACACCGTGCTGCGGGTGCTCGTTGACACCTTCGAGTTGTGGCTGGGCCTGCTGGTGGTCCTGGTGATCGTCGCCGGGATCCGGTGGTCCGGCTGGTGGCTGCCACGGGCGGCGCTGGCCTCCGGTGCCACGCTCCTGCTGGCCTTCGGCCTGGTGAACCCCGAGGCCTGGGTGGCGCGCCAGAACATCGAGCGTTTCGACGAGACGGGCAAGATCGACGTCGACTACCTGGCCGGCCTGGGCCCGGACGCACGGCCCGTGATCTTCGAGGGCCTCCACCCGAACCTGGGGGCGTGTGCCCTCGCGACCCGCACGCAGGACGACGCCGCGGACGCACTCTCGTGGAACCTCGGCCGCGTCCGGGCCGCCCAGTACGCCGTGCCGGTGGGCGGCTGCCGGTAGCGGACCCGATCGGTGCCGCGCGAGGTCAGCCCACCCGGTGCAGCCAGCGCACGGGTGCGCCGGCGCCGGCGTAACGGAACGGCTCGAGCTCGTCGTCCCAGGCCTGGCCGAGGGCGAGATCGAGGTCGGCCCGCATGCGGGCCGGGTCGGCCGAGTGCTCGAGCGCTGCGCGGATGCGGTCCTCCGGGACGACCACGTTGCCGTGGACGTCCGTCTGCGCGTGGAAGATCCCGAGCTCGGGGGTGTGCGACCAGCGTCCGCCGTCGCAGCCCGGGCTCGCTTCCTCGGTGATCTCGTAACGCAGGTGGGTCCATCCGCGCAGCGCCGATGCCAGACGCGCCCCCGTGCCCACGGGCCCGGCCCAGGAGAGCTCGGCCCGGAACAGGCCGGCAGCAGCGGGCTGCACGGTCCATTCCATGGTGACCCGAGCATCGAGCACCGTACCTGCCGCCCACTCGATGTGCGGGCACAGTGCACGGGGCGCAGAGTGCACGAAAATGACGCCGCGGGTGCTGGCACCACTCATGTCAACTCCTCCTGATCTTCTCTCGAGGTGCGTCTTCCCCAACGACCTCGTGCGTGACCAGGTGGAACATGTTCACGACGAACAAGGTTCATCATGCCCGAAACGCCGCGACGGCGCCATCTTCGCCCGGGCGCGCCGCAGCCCGAACCTGTCGGCCTCACGGCCCGGTCGGGACCACACGACGGAAGTCCCCCCACCTGGCGGCCGGAATGCGCCATGATGCCGACAGTGGTCGGCACAGGCGCCGGCCCCAGACCCCGGGAGCACGCATGACCATCGTTGTCGGCTACACCACCAGGCCCGAGGGGCGCGCCGCGCTCGAACGCGCCCTCGTCGAGGCCACGGCGCACGGCGAGAGCGTCGTCGTCCTGAACGTCTCCGAGGGAGACGGACGGGCCGACCCCATGCTCGCCTCCGAGGATGACCTCACCGTGGTGCGGGACCGTCTGAACCAGGCCGGCGTGGAGGGCGTCGTGCGACAACTCGTGCGCGGCAAGGACCCGTCCGAGGAGATCGTCACGACCGTCGAGGAGGTGGGAGCCTCACTCGTCGTGATCGGCCTGCGTAAGCGCTCCCCCGTCAGGAAGCTGGTCCTGGGGTCGAACTCGCAGAAGATCCTGCTCAACACCGACGTGCCGGTCCTGGCCGTCAAGGCCTGATACCGGGGCCGTCGCCGACCCGAGCGTGCGGTGGGCCCCGCCGAGCGGCGGGGCCCACGGTCAACGGCGGAGCCGGTCGTCCTAGAACTGCTCGCGGATGGCGCGCATCGCTTCCTTGCGGGTGCTGGTCTCGAGCCGGTCGAGGTAGAGCATGCCGTCCAGGTGGTCGCACTCGTGCTGCAGGCAGCGGGCCATGAGCTCCTCCCCCTCGACGACGACCTTCTTGCCCTCGAGGTCGATCCCTTCGACGCGGGCGTACCAGGCGCGCCTGGTGGGGAACCACAGGCCGGGCACGGAGAGGCAGCCCTCGTCGCCGTCCTGGTACTCCTCCTCCGAGAGCGCGACGATGCGGGGGTTCAGCACATACCCGATCTCGTCGTCGACGTTCCAGGAGAAGGCGCGCAGGCTCACCCCGATCTGGTTCGCGGCGAGCCCGGCCCGCCCGTCGGCGTCGACGGTCTCCAGGAGGTCCTCCACGAGGGAGCGGACACGGTCATCGATGTCGGTGATCTCCTCGCACGAGGTGCGCAGGACGGGATCGCCGACGACTCGGATCTCACGCATGGCCATGCGCCCATAGTTTCACGACCTGGGGGGCCACCGGGAACGTGCCCGCCCTCGCGTCCACCGTGGCGCGGGGAGGTGCTGCCGGCCCCGGTGGCGGCGTCGGCTCCGCCAACCCAGGCTCCCGCTCCGCCGGTGCTCGGCAGGGGCCGACGCGTGTGGCTGCCGTGACGGCACGCACTCAGCCCATGACGAGCGAGACGCCGGCTCCATTCTTGGCGGGCTCGACGGCGGTGAGCTGCGCGGTGAGCCATGCCTCGGGGATCGCCGTCGCGCGGGCGACCTGGATGCTCACCTCGGCCTCGGACAGGCCCGCACCGATGCGCCCGCGCACGACGGCGACCGCTCCGGCGGCCCCGATACGCTCCAGGAGCGGGGTGTACTCCCGGCTCATGTCCGCCGTGAGCTGGCCGACCGGCCGGTCGTCGAGGAGGACCTTGACGGGCGGAGGTCGGCCCGGCACAACCACGTGCCCCGGCACGAGCGTGAGGAACACGGCGCCGGGCAGTTCCTGCTCGAGGAACCGCTGGAGGACGTCGTGGTGGCGGTGCACGCCGGCGACGCGCAGGCTCCGCCCGATCGGTAACTCGACGCCGTGCGCGGGCTCGAGGTTCGCCGGGGCGATGGTGTCGGGCTCCCCGAGGGCGATGGTGACGCGCGCGCTCCAGATGCCGTCGTCGTGACCGGCCTCGATGCGGGCTCGGGTCACGCCGATCCGGCCATGGTCGAGCAGGCGCAGCAGCACCGGGTGGTAGCTCTCGGCGGCGTCGTGCTCCAGGAAACCGACCTGGAGCCCGTCCACGTGCACCGACACGGCGTAGGGGTCGTACGGGTTGGTGCGGTGCGGCACGACGAGGGCGTCGAGGACGATCTCGCCCCCCGACTCCATCCCGTGGCTGGTGCAGATCTCGGCGAACGCGTGCCGCTGGAAGTGCTCACCGATGAGCTCGACGGTGGGGAACTTCGGGCTGCCCCACAACTCGAAGGCGTCACCGGTGACCGTCAGCTCCAAGACCTTCGGCGGCACGGAGTCCACCTGCCCGTCCGGGGTTGCCGGTCTGACGGCCTGCCCATCCCTCTCGACGACGGTTCCCCGCTCCCGTCTCAACAGATCGAGCAAACGCACGGCGACAGCTCCCCTTCCTCGTCATCGAAGAGCACTGCGCCACCCCCGTGGCACCTGACACGATGTCATCCTCACCGAACCGCGTGCAGGACCTTGGTCTTGGTCGGGCAAGCGCGCCGGCGTGCGCCGTCGACCCTTGTCGACGTGCTCCGAGACGGCGCCCTCCCCCGCCCCGGGAGCAAGAACCGCGTGGGCCGGCGGATGAAGAGCCTCGATTCCATAGTGCGAGCCTTGTCCACCAGTGCCCCCGGCGGGGCTTGAACCCGCGACCGACGGATTATGAGTCCGCTGCTCTGACCGGCTGAGCTACAGGGGCGCACTCGGCACGTGCCGAGAACCGGTCAAGCGTACCCGCAGGCCAGGCAGCTACCGTGGACCTCATGATCCTGAGGCGAGGCCGGTACCAGATCCCCAAGGACGTCAGCGACCTGCTGGCCGGAGAGCGCGCGCTCGCCGGCGCCGAACTGGTCGACGGCACCTGGGCCGTCGCCACCGCACGCGCGCTCGTCATCTGCGGCGTACTCGGCACGGCCCGACACCCGTGGCACGAGATCATGAGTGGCAGCTGGGATGGCGCGGCGAAGCAGTTCACCGTGACGTGGGTCGACGGCGCCCGCCGCCCCCTGGCGCTCACGACCCGCTCCGACAGCGTCGAGAGCTTCGCCGCCACCTTGCGCGAGCGGGTGCAGTCCTCCGTCGTACACGCCGAGACGATCGAGGCACCGTCCGGGGCGCGTCTCTCGGCCTACATCCGCCGCGGCGACGACGGCGAGTTGTTCTCCCAGCTCACCGTGAGCGGTAGCCTCCGCGACGCCGAGGACCAGCGCACCGCGGACGAGCTCGAGCGCCGGGCACGAGGGGCTGTGGGACTTCCCACATGACGCCGTGGCTGGCGTTCCGTGGGGCGAGGCACAGCGACTTCTTTGCTAGAGTCTCGTCTCGCGATCCCGCGTAGCTCAATAGGCAGAGCATCCGACTGTTAATCGGACGGTTATTGGTTCGAGTCCAATCGCGGGAGCCACACCACCAAGGCCTCTCACCTGCGGAAGCATGGATGAGGGGCCTTCCGCGTATCCGGCGCGCGCCACACACGTGCCGGATGCGGCGGGGAATCCGACAGCCGCCAGAGCCAACTGCCCATCCAGAGCCCAGACGCCGGACAGGCCTGTCCGTGAGTCTGGCTCCGCGAGAGCGCATCGTCCTCGGACGTCAACGAGTTGGCAGGAGTTCGCGGGCACAGCCCACGTCGCCGTAGGTCAGGGCGAGGTTGTACTCGTCGGTGATCTCGATGTACGTGATCGGGTACTCGCATTGGAACGCCGTGTTTGGCGGCTGCCACTGAGCGGGAGTCTTGTCGCCCTTCGAAGAGTTGGTGGGCCCGTCCACGGCCAGCAGGTAGTCCAGATCGTTGTAGAACGCACGCCGCTCAGGGTCAGTCCACGCGTTCGCACCCAGACGCCATGCCGTCGAGACCGCGACGCCGTGCCCGCCTCCGTGTCCGTATGGACCGCGACCGTCCGGTGCCATGGCGTGGCATGAGTGGGTCTCGACGCTGCTGAGCGGATTCGTGGGATGTGTCGTGGGACTGCTGGGCGTCTTCATCGCCTTCCTGCTGACTTCCCGACGCCAGAGGCGACAGGACCGGGACGACCGGACTGCCACCGATGGTTAACGTGGGCTCCATGATCGAATCAGTGCTCGTTGACGTGTCCCGGGTCGAGCAGTGGCTCAGTCCCGATCTCGTCGAGCATCCTGTCGTCATGCTCGACGTACGGTGGTCGCTCGGCATCACCGATGGCCGCGCGGACTATCGGCGCGGCCACCTGCCGGGGGCCGTCTACGTGGATCTGGACACCGAACTAGCCGGCCCGCCGAGGCCACAGGCAGGCCGACACCCCCTGCCCACGCTCGCGGACCTGCAGGCCGCCGCTCGCCGGTGGGGGGTAACTACGGAATCCATCGTTGTGGCCTACGACGACGCCGGCGCCATGGCGGCCGCACGGGCGTGGTGGCTGCTGCGCTGGGCCGGCCATCACCGAACTTACCTTCTCGACGGCGGGTTGGCGGCGTGGCACGGAGCCGGGTTGCCTATCCACACCGGAGAAGTGCAACCGCTTGTCGGTGATGTGACGCTGATCGGCGGACACCTTCCCGTCCTTGACGCTGACCACGCCGCCCGGTTGCCGCGCACCGGCCTACTGTTCGACGCGCGGGCCGCGGAGCGCTACCGGGGTGAGCATGAACCGATCGACCCACGTGGCGGGCACATCCCCGGTGCGGTAAGCGCGCCGTCGGCGGAGAACCTGCGACCCGGCGGGCAGTTCCGATCCCCCGCCCAGCTGCGTGAGCGGTTTGCGGCGTTGGGTGCCTCTGGCGCGGCACCGATCGGCGTCTACTGCGGCTCGGGGATCACTGCAACTCACCAGATCGCGGCGCTCGCCATCGCAGGTTATCGCAGTGCCCTATACCCTGGCTCGTGGTCGCAGTGGTCGACCGACGCCGATCGACCGGCCGCCATCGGAAGCGAGCCCGGCTGAGGTCGATTGAACCGCCCCAGGTGGGGCCACCTCAGACTGGCATGCTCACGCGGATCTCCTCCTCCCTCGCCACCGAAGGTCGCCATCACGGCCCCGGCTTCGGCGTAGCCGGCCTCTCGGGTGACGAGCATGATCACGCCGAACGAGATCATCGACTCGTGGAAGCACCCAGCATCGATGTGCCCAGGGCCGCCGCGACGATGGGCCGGTGCAGCAGCGCACAGTACCGAATGTGAGGCCGGGCCCCAAGGGTGGTGCTCACCCCGCTGGATCTGCGGCCGGACCGAAGACCGAGCGTAGCGCTTCCCATCGCTCGGCGCGGCAGTAGACCGGGACGAGGTCGCGTGGGACTGCTTGTTCGACGGTCTGGTCACCCACGTGCACGGCTCCGGTCCACACGTCGACCCACTGACCGGCAGGCAGGAACGTGCTCCAGGTCGCGACGGCCGGTTGCGTAACCGGGTGGACGAGCAGGTCGTCACCCAGCAGGAACTCGCCGGGCTGCGTCCACACGGCCGGTTCCTCGGGCCAGTCGAAGAACAACCCCCGCATCAGGGGCCGGTCCGTCTTGATGGTGCATCGTGCCTGCTCGCTCAGGTAGGGCACGAGCCGTTCGCGCAACTCGGCGTAGCGGCGGAAGACGTCGATCACACCGGGGTCGTCGTTGATCTTGGCGACGAACCATGGGGTGCGGTCGCGCAGCGGCAGGCGGTGGTGGTTGAACTCTGAGTGGTACTGCATGACGGGCATGAAGGCCGCCGCTGCCGTCGCGCGGAGGTAGAGCTCGGCGTCGGGCACCGGCCCGGAGAAGCCGGCGAGGTCCCAGCCCCAGTAGACGATCCCGCAGGCCGAGGCCGTGATGCCGGCGGTCACGGAGTGAGCGAAGGCCTCCCAGGTGGAGTCCTCATCGCCTGCCCAGAAGACGCCGTGCGCCTGCGAACCGGTGAATCCGGCCCGGGAGAAGGTCACCGGCGCCTTGCCCGCAGAGCGCAGCAGGTCGCCGAACGCGCGCGCGTAGTGCACCGGGTACAGGTTGTTGCCCTCGTCCCCGCGCCGACCGTCGCCGTAGCGCAGGTCGTGGCCCCAGGCATGCTCGCCACCGTCGGTCTTGAAACCGTCGACGTCCAGGTCCTCGACCAGGTAGCGCCGCTTCTCCGTCCACCAGTCGCGGCCGCGCTGGGTCGACAGGTCGATCATCAGCGACTTGGGGAACCACCAACCACGGTTGTGGTACGGCGAGCCGTCCGCCTCGAGGACCGCGTGCCCACCCGCGACCATGGCCCGGCCGTCCACGAGCACCTGGCTGTCCACCGGGACGTCGGTGCCCAGGTCAACCTCGGTCTTTTGCAGCGGGATCTGCCAGAGGATCACCTTGATCCCGCGATCGTGCAGCTCGTCGATCATTGCCTTCGGGTCGGGCCAGGCGCCGTCCGGCGGGTAGGTGAAGTCACCCGCCCGGTGCGCGGCACCGTCAGGGGTGACGCGGTAGCGGGCGTCGCGGAAGATCGTGATGCCCTGCTCGTCGCTCCACGCCTCGATCACGACCACCCCGACCGGGATCCCGAGGTCGCGGTGGGTGCCCATCCGCTCCCTGACGATCTCCTGCGTGTTCCACTCGTTGCCGGAGGCCCACAGGCGGAAGACCCATGCCGGCAGCTCCTCGGCTCGCCCGACCTCGTCGCCGAAGGCACGCAGCACCTCGTGCGGGGCGCCACGGTAGAGCCCCACGTCGAGCGTCTCGTGCTCCGCACCGCCAAGTTCTGCCTCGACGACCATCTGGTCCGGCCGCGAGGCGCCGACATCGAACCAGGTGCGCCGAGAGGTGCGGACGTGCACTCCCCAGCCAGCGCCGCCGACGACGTGGGCGAACGGCATCGGCAGATAGGTGCGGCCGTGCCTGCCCTGGGACTTGTACTGCTCGAACACGACCGCATCGAGGTGCCGCCCGCGCTGGTCGACGGCGTCGAAACGCTCGCCGAACCCGACGACGTGCTCCTGCGGTTCCAGACGCAGGGCAAAGCGGACCCGGGCCACCCCGCCCGGCGTGCGCAGCCATCGGACGCTTCCCGGGATGAGGCGGTCGTGGTGCGTGCTTCCGTCGAGGGTCAGGTGTCCGCCGTCGGTGTCCCAGACGCCGGCGGCGACCTCGAACCAGGGCGTGGTGTCCTCGTCGTCCGACGACGCCCGCGCGATGAACCGGTACCGATAGACCGACTCGGCGACCACCGGCGGGGAGATGACGGACCAGGCGCCGTCGGCCGCCAGTTGCGTCGCCTGCGCCTCGGCGAGGTGGCCGTCGCCTCCCGCAAGGGCCGCGAGGTCGGTGCCCGATGTGTTCGCTGGCGAGAGCGGGAGGGCTGCCGTCGTCCCCGATGGGTCCTGCCACTCGCAGGTGATCGTGGCGATGTCCGGGGCGGCCACCACGCCGAGGCGGACGGATTGGCCGGCCTCGGGCAGTACCGGCACGCGTTGGTCCGGCGAGGTCGCGTACGGGTGCTCGATGCCGTAGGGCACGTGCCGGACAAGGCGCGCCCGGGTAAGCGCGGACGGGGCTGCGTCCAGTGAGGTCATCGATCTGGCCCTTCGGGAAGGAGGCCGAGCTCGTCGGCGAGGATGAGGAACATGCCGTGGGACCACAGCAGGGGTGAGGCGACCTCGCCCCAGCGCTCGATCCATTCGGGCCGGTGGTCGGGGTGGAGGAGGTGGTCGGGGACCTGCTCGGGAAGGTCCCCGTTCGGGTCAGCGTGGTCGGCGACCCAGCGCAGGTTCCGCAGGGCGCCCGGGCGGTCGCCCGCGACCGCCCGGTTCCAGCCGAGCAGGCAGGCGAGCAGCAGCCACTGGCCGCCGCCGTAGAACACGTCGGCCCGGAACCGGTGCACGCCGCCGCCGACCTCGAGGTCGCGGGTGATGGCGGCCAGGGTCGACTCGGCCAGTGCGGATCCCTGGTCGATCAGCCCGAAGGGGACGATGCAGGCTGCCAGCGAGGCGTCGACCTGTGTGGAGCCGAGCCACTTGGCCAGGTGCGGGGAAGCGGGGTCGGCTGCGCGGCCCGTCGTGGTGCCCTGCAGCATGACTCGTGCCTGCACCGCGTGAGCAGTTCCCGTCGCGGCGACCCTTCGCGCCTCGTCGAGGACCTTTCCGTGACCGACGGCTGTCAGCCCGGCGTAGATCGCGCCGAGTGACGACACGTGCCGCTCCTCGACGTGCTCCTCCCACCAGTCGTAGCACGGGCGGTCCCAGAAGGTCATGAGGTAGTCGACGGCCACCTCGATGCCGGTGCGCCACCGCTCGAGGTCGAGGCCGTGGCGGCGGGCGTGCTGGACGACGGACCAGAGCCAGGTGCCATAGCCGTCGGTCTGGAAGTCCCACCAGGGGTCGGAGCCGGCCTCACCGTCGAGGGTGAAGCGCGTGGGCAGCATGCGGGCCAGGGGGATGTCCCGGTTCGCGGCGGCATCGCGGCACAACTCGGCGACGCCTGCGCCGCGGTCGGCAAGGACGGATGCGACCCAGTCGTGGAAGCGTGACGCGGAGGTGGTGTCGCCGTAGCGCGAGATCCCTTCGGCGGTGAAGGCACCGTCGCGCAGCCACGCGTAGCCACGGTATGCCGAGAAGGTCGGGGAGGCGGGATACGCGCCACCGGGGTGCTGGTGCGAGGTGATCACCCGGTGGCTCTGCCTCGCGAGGTCGGCGATGTGGCCGAGGTCGGACGCGGAGGTCATTGCGGTCTCGCAGTCGGTGGTGGGTCTGAATAGGGGCCCAGTTGGTGGACGGGACCGGTGGTGTGCCGGTCCCGCCCCGAGCAGTCAGCCGAGCAGGGCGTCGACGCGCGTGGCTGCGTCGTTGAGGGCCTGCTCCACGCTCTTGCGTCCCGCTGCCGCGTTGCCGAGCTCTTCGCCGACGATGTCCGTCATCTCCTGCTGGGAGGCGATGACGGGGGGCAGGACGGTGGCGTCGAGGGAGTCGAAGACGGCCTGACGGTTGGCGGGCGGGGTCACGTCGAGGTAGGTGGCGAGCTTGGCCGTGTCCGAGATCGGCGGGAGCTCCCATGACGCGGCGAGGCGGGTAGTGACCATCGCGTCCGAGCTCGTGAGGAAGGTGATCCACTTCTGGGCCGCCTCCTTCTTATCGCTCTTGGCGGAGACGACGACACCGTTGGTGAACATCGCGGACGCCTTCTGCGTGTTGCCCGGCTCGACGGCGACGTCCCAGCCGAGCCCGCTCACCTCAGACAGCCCGCTGAACTGCCAGATGCCGTTGACCCACATCGCGAGCTTGCCGGTCTTGAACAGGTTGGTGTCGTAGTCGGGTGTGCCGGCACCGTCGGCCTCGGTCGGCATGATCGTTCCGGCCTTGGACGTCAACCAGGTGGCGGCCTCGACACCTGCCGGGCTGTTGAAGGTCGCCTTGGTCTGGTCGGCGTTGAAGAACTCGCCACCCGACTGTGCAAGGGCCTTGTAGAACTCGTAGAAGGAGACGGGCTGGTAGTAGCCCCATACCCCGGTGTCCTTGTTGGTCAGCTTGTCGGCCGCGGCCTGGGCGTCCGCCCACGTCCAGTCCGGTGTCGGGTAGGCGACCCCGGCCGCGTCGAACAGGGCCTCGTTGTAGAAGAGCACGACGTTGGAGAAGGACTCCGGCAGCCCGTACTGGGCGCCGTCGGCCGAGAACGCGTCCAGGAGCGACGGCGTGTACAGGGCCGCATCGACACCACTCAGCGTCGCCAGGGAACCGTTGGCGGCGTAGGTGACGAAGTTCTCGTAGTTGAGCTCGAACGCGTCTGCCGCGGTTCCCCCGGCGACGGCGGTCTGCAGCTTCGTGAAGTAGTCCGCATACGGGATGGTCTCGACGTTGACGGTGACGGTGGGATTGTCGGCCTCGAAGGCCTTGACGATCGCCGCAAGGCTCTCCTCCTGACCGCCGTTGGCCGAGAAGTTCATGTAACTGATGGTCACCGCGTTGTCCGTGGCTGTCGCCGCGGGCGCGGGGTCGTCCTTCGTCGCAGATCCCTGGCCGCAGGCCGCCAGGGTGAGCGCCAGAGCGGCCCCGATGGCGATGGCCCCGGCTGTCCGCGACCGTCGGATGATCGTGCTGCGCTGCATGAGTTCTTCCTTTCGTGGTGGACGGCGGAGCGCCGGCCGGAGGGGGGCTACTTGAGACCTGTGTGAGCGAGCCCGGCGATGATGTGCCGCTGAGCGAGCAGGTAGACGAGGGCGATGGGCACGATCGAGACGACCGAGCCGGCCATGACCACATCCCAGTCGGTGGTGAACTGACCCTTCAAGGTCGCCAGACCGAGAGGCAGCGTCATCAGCTCGGGCGAGCGGATGACGACCAGCGGCCAGAGGAAGCTGTTCCAGCTGGACATGAACGCGAACACGGCAAGGGTCGCCAGCGCGGGACGGATGAGCGGAACGATGATCGTGGCGAAGATGCGCAAGTGCCCGGCACCGTCGATCGTTGCGGCCTCGTCGAGCTCACGCGGCACACCCTCAATGGCCTGTTTGAGCAGGAAGATCCCAAAAGCCGAGGCGATGGACGGCGCGAGCAACGAGAAGTAGGTGTCGTTGACCTGCAGGCGCGTCATCTCGATGAAGAGCGGGACGACGAGAACCTGCAACGGGATCATCAGCGTCGCCAGGTAGAGGCCGAAGACGATGTCCTTGCCGCGAAACCTCATCCGGGCGAACGCATAGGCGGCCATCGACCCCGTGACGAGCTGAAGCACCGTCGTCGCCACGGCGACCCCGAAGGAGTTCGCGACGATGCGCAGCATCGGCAACGCGTCGAACAGCGTGCGGTAGGCGTCAAGGGTCGGGTCCTTGACGATCAGGGTCGGCCCGCCCGCGAGCGACCCGCGCGGCGTGATCGAGGTGATGACGGTCCACGCGAAGGGGAAGAGCATCGCTACGGCGCCGAGCGTGATGCCGAGGTAGAGGGCCGGCTTGCGCCATCGGATCGGGCGTCGCCGCGCACCGACAGGCACCACGGGCGTCGACCTCGTGGCGGTCAGCGGTTCAGGCATAGTTCACCCACCGGCGCTGGCCGCGCAGCTGGAGCGCGGTGATGAGCAGGATCACGACGAAGAGCAGCCACGAGAGTGCGGAGGCCTCACCGGCTCGTCCGTACCGGAACGTCAGGTCGTAGATCTGCCCGACGACGACCTGGCTCGACCCTGCGGGTCCGCCGCCCGTCATCACGTACACCTGGTCGAAGACCTGGAACCCGTTGATCAACGAGATCACCAGCACGAAGAAGGTCGAGGGTGAGAGCAGCGGAAGAGTGATGAGACGGAACCGTTGCCAGGCGTTCGCACCATCGACCCAGGCGGCCTCCTGGACATCGGCGGGGACGGCCTGCAGCCCCGCCAGCAGGATCACCATGACGAAGCCCAGGTCCTTCCATGCCGAGGCGAGGATCACCGACGCCATCGACCAGGCCGGGTCGGTCCACCAGCCTGGCTGTGGCAGGTGCAGCAGGCCGAGCGTGGTGTTGACGATCCCGTTGTTCGGGTTGAGCAACCACTGCCACACGAGGGCCACCACGACCCAGCTGGTCACCACGGGAAGGAAGTACGCGGCGCGGAAGAAGTTGCGCCCGCGGAAGGCCCGGTTGAGCACCATGGCCAGGCCGAGGCCGCCCACGTAGACCAGCGGCAGGTATCCACCGATGTACAGCAGGGTGTGGCCGAAGGCCCGGCGAGTGGCGGCCGCCGCGAGCAGCGAGGCGTAGTTCTCCAGGCCCACCCACTTCATGGGTGAGATGAGGTTCCAGCTGTGCAGACTGACCCACAGCGACCCGACCATCGGGACGAGTGTGAAGAGGACCAGCGGGATCGCACTCGGCAGCAAGAAGACGATCACCCAGACGCCGTTCCGGCGGCGGCTGACTCGGCGAGGTGTTCCCGGGCGGCGGACGTCCGACAACCCGAGTACGGGGACGCTCGCGACGGAAGGGAGCTGCGTCATGGTCACCGCCTCGCTGCTTCCGACGGCGTTCCCACACCGGCGTGGAGACGCTCCCGAACCAGGCGCCCCTGGTCGCCCGCCGTGCCGCTCGCGTCGAACGGGGTCGCGAGCACCAGTGCCGCCGCGCCCAGGGCCCACTTGTCCTCGGCCCACGGCTCGATCAGGAAGGGGATATCGCGTTTGGCCACCATGAGATGGCCACGAAACGACGGGCCGAAGCCGGGCTCCCAGTGCTGCCAGGCGTCGATACCCTCCCCGAGCAGCACGACTACCTCGGGGTCGACGGTGTGCACCACACCGGCAAGAGCACGACCGAGCAGCACACCGGCCTCGCGGTAGATCTCGAGCGCGTCGCGGTCACCACGCTCGGCGGCCTGCCTCAACCCGGCCGACGTGCCATCGGGACCCACGACCCCTCGATCCATGGCCTGCGCGAGCAAGGCGGCGTCTCCGATGTACGCCTCGAGGCACCCGCGGGAGCCACAGCCACACAGCGGACCATCGACGGTCATCGGGAGGTGGCCGACCTCGCCGGCCCCACCCGAGGCACCACGGTAGATGGCACCGTCGATCACGATCCCGCAGCCGATGCCGCGTCCGATCGTCACGACGAGGTAGGAGCCGAGATCGCGCCCGGACCCGTAGAGCTGCTCGGCGACGGCAAGAGTGTTCACGTCGTTCTCGACGAGGACCGGCACCCCGAGCGTGCGGCGCAGGATCGCCCCCACGTGGACGTCCGACCACCCCAGCGTGGGTGCCTCCACGACGCCCGAGGCCTGGGAGTCGACGGATCCAGGGATCCCCACCCCGATCCCAAGAAGGTGGCCGGAGCGGTCACCCATCGCAGATCCGAGGATGCGGACCAGCGCATCGAGAGCGTCGGGCGCACTCGGGTCGAATGGGTAGGAGGTCGAACTGCGCATCGTCCCGTCCAGCTCGACGTCCACGATCGCCACATGGTCGGCCGTCACCTTCGCACCGAGAACACCGCCGGCCGACCGGACCAGACCGAGCAGCCTGCCCGGACGCCCCCCGTTGGAGGGGGCATGGTCGAGCTCGACGACCAGACCCCGGGCGATCAGGTCCTTGGTGATCTGGGTCAGCGTCGCGGGGCTGACGTCCAGGGCACGAGCGACGTCGGCCCGCGACGTGGGACCGCGGGTGCCGAGGAGCCCGAGCATCGCGGAAGGCACGACATCACCGCGGACTGCTGGGCGGGTAGTACCAGGCATCGAACTCCTTCGTTCGGTACTTCCTTTAGTCGCAAAGTAACAGCGATTGAGCGCCACAGTCAAGCTCCCCTCGGTACTCGTGCGCGGGAACTATCCGAGTGGACCGTTCCGGGTCTAGTGGACACGGTGCGGCTCGGTGAGGGACCCCGTAACGAGGGAACGGATCATGGGCGGTCGATGACCAACTTGAAGCAGAACTTCACCTGCTCCGCCGTCCAAACCATGTCGTTGGGTCCCTTGTTGCCCTTCTCCAGGATGTCGTCGACCAGCTTCTGGCACATGGGAAGCGTCAGCTGGTTCAGCCGAACGTTGCCAAGGGCGGGGATCACGTGGTTGCCGAGGGTGCGTTCGTAGTCGTCCACGGTCTGGGGCCGGATCGGCGCGTTCGGCCAGCGCGAGCACACCCGCAGCTCGTCGATCCACTGCCGGGCGGCCTTTCCGACCTTGTCATCCGGCTTGAGGTCCGCGGATCCCTTCGACGCGTTCAGCAGCACCTCGATCTCGGCCTGGATCGCCAGGCGCGCCTCCTGGGCGGTCTTGCGGCTGCGGGAGAGCTCGGTTGCCGAACCGTCGAGCAGCCGGATTCGCACACGCGCCTGGTGGCTCCCACTCTTGTGCGTCGTGATGAAGATTTCGCCGTGCTCGCCTGGCTTCAGCGGCTGGTAGGCCACGGTGATCACCAGCCCGAGTCGGAGTCGCCGCCGGTCTCGGCGGCGTCCGCGTCGTGCTTTGCCAGCCATGTCCGCACCTCGGAGTCCTCGAAGTACAGGTGCCGACCGATGCGGTACGCCCGGGGGGCGGTCCCACGCGTTCGCCACGTGTGGACCGTGGCCGGCGTCGTGTGGACCTTCGCGCACAGCTCGTCGAGGGTCCACATCGGGGTGCGGTCCAGCGGGGTGTTGGTGTGTTCGTTCATGCACCGTAGGTGCGCGCCCGGCACCGGGCGCCCTCGGCAATCGTGGGCACGCGCAGTCAGCGCTGGGATGCCTACGCGTGCACTCTCGCGTGCATTCATGGGGGGTCACCGCCTTACCGTCGGTGTCCTTCCCGGAATGCCGAAGGCCGCTGACCAGGGGTTATACCCCGATCAGCGGCCTCCCAGGAGTGGAGCTAGGGGGATTCGAACCCCCGACCTTCTCATTGCGAACGAGACGCGCTACCAACTGCGCCATAGCCCCAGGTGAGCATGAAGAGAGTAGCACCGGGCTAGGGGCCGCTGCGAA
>NZ_JBTSDU010000033.1:0-24970 GCF_054605595.1 Georgenia sp.
CGGTCGCGCTCCAGGGCCTGCGCCAGCTCTACGTCCTCATCGACGGCCTGCTCGACCGACTCGTGTACCTGCACTACGGCCTCGCTGCGATCCTGGGCTTCATCGGCGTCAAGCTGGTGATCCACGCCCTGCACGAGAACGAGCTGGCGTTCATCAACGGCGGCGAGCACTGGGTCGTCCTCCCCGAGCCGACCATCGTCGTCTCGCTGGCCTGGATCGTCGCCGTGCTCGCGATCACGGTCGCGGCCAGCCTGGCGAAGAACCGCAAGGACATGCGGATCGCCGCGGCCGAGCAGGCCGTGACGAGTGCCGGCACCACGACCAAGCCGCACGTCATCCCGCCGGTCCCGGCCCCCGGGCAGGAGGACCGCTCCGAGGAGAGCACCGGCGCCTGAGCCGGAGCCCGCCGGGCGGTCCGGTCCGCCGGGACGCGTCGGACACGGACCCAGCGCGTCGTGTAGAACAGCCCCAGCAACAGTCGACCGGCACCGTCACCGCCCCCCCGGCCGCGGTGACACGGGAGGAACTCATGAGACCTGGCACCGGGGCGGCGGGCCACGTCGCCACGCCGGACCCACCCGCCGGCCGGGGCACCGAGACCATCCGCTCGCTGGAGCGCGGGCTCTCCGTCATCGGCGTCTTCGACGCGGCCCACCCCCGCCTCACGCTCAGCGAGGCGGCGGACCGCTCGGGGATGCCCCGGGCCGGCGCCCGCCGCGCGCTCAACACCCTGGTCGAGCTGGGGTACGCACGCCAGGTCGGGCGGGAGTTCTCCCTGCGGCCCACCCTCCTCCGGCTCGGCTTCGAGAGACTCGCCGACCTCACCCTCGCCGAGGTCATCCTGCCGCATCTCCAGGAGCTCTCGGAGCGCGTGGGGGAGACGGCCTCCGCCTCGGTGCTCGACGCCGGGCAGATCGTCTACGTCGCCCGCGTGGCGACCCGGAACATCATGCGCGTGCGCATCCGCACCGGCACACGGTTCCCCGCGGAGTCGACGTCGATGGGGCGGGTCCTCCTCGCCGCCCGGTCCGAGGACTGGCTCGACGGCTTCCTCGCGTCGGTCGACGTCACGCGCCGGTCCGCGTACACCACCACCGACGTCTCCCTCCTGCGGGACATCCTGCGCACCACCCGTGCGCAGGGCTACGCCCTGGTCGACCAGGAGCTCGAGGAGGGACTGCGCTCGCTCGCCGTGCCGGTGCACGACGGCGAGGGCACGGTCATCGCCGCGGTCAACGTCGCCACCACCGCGGTCGCCCGCAACCCCCAGGAGCTCCTGGACCGTGCGCTCCCCGAGCTGCGGCGCACCGCGGCGACGATCGACGCCGACCTGCGCCCGCTCGGCGCCCTCGAGGGCTGAGGGCGGTCGCGAGGGCGGCGGGCGAGTCGTTGCCCCGCGACCGCCGGGACTGGCACCATCGCACCCAGTAGTGTTCGTGCCTGCCAGGTGCTGTGCGGTCGGCGAACACGTAGTGCACTTGGCCCGCAGTGACCTCACCGGCAGGAGGCAGTGATGTTCGACGGCGGACTGTTCGGCCCGGCGCCGGCGGTGCCCGCGGCGCCCGGCCGGACGGGCGACGCCGCCGTGATCGCTGCCATGGTCCGCGCCGAGGTGGCGCTCCTGCACGCGCTCCAGTCGTGCGGCCTCGTGCCGGACGGCGCCGACGGCGGACCCGCCGGGGACCTCGAACGCGCCGCCGCGGGCCGCACGGTCGATCCCGCGGAACGGGGCGTGCGCGCCCGGGGCGCGGGCAACCCGGTGGTCCCGCTCGTGCAGGACCTGCTCGCGGCGGTGCCGGAGCGGGCCAGGCCCTGGGTGCACCTCGGCGCCACGAGCCAGGACATCGTCGACACCGCTCTCGTGCTCGTGGCCCGGGCGGCCGTGCGGGCGGCCGTGGCGCACCTGCGGCGCGCCCGGGCCGCCGCCGTCGCGCTCGCCCACGAGCACCGCACCACCGCGATGGTCGGCCGCACACTCGGCCAGGCGGCCGTGCCGACGACGTTCGGCCTCAAGGCCGCCGGCTGGGCCGTCGGGCTGGCAGCGGCGACCGACGAGCTCGAGCGCGTCGTGGACCGGCTCGCGGTCCAGCTCGCGGGCGCGGCCGGCACCCTGGCCGTCTACGGCGCCGCGGGCCCCCGGGTGCTCGACGCCTTCGCCCGTGAGCTCGACCTGCCGGCGCCGCGGGCGCCGTGGCACACCGAGCGCTCGTGGGTCCGTGAACTCGCGGCCGCTCTCGCCGCCGTCGCCGCCGCCGGCAAGGTCGCCACCGACGTCTCGCTGCTGGCGACCACGGAGGTGGGGGAGGTCGTCGAGGGCGGTGGCGCCGGGCACGGCGGGTCCTCAGCCATGCCGCACAAGCGCAACCCGGTCACGTCGGTGCTCGTCCGGGCGGCGGCGACCCGGACGCCCGGGCTGGTCGGCACCGTGCTCGCCGCGAACCTGCACGAGCACGAGCGGGCCACGGGCGCGTGGCACGCCGAGTGGCAGCCGCTGGTCGAGCTCATGATGCTCGCCGAGGGCGCCACCGAGCGGGTCGCGGATCTCCTCGACGGGCTCGACGTCCAGGTCGACCGGATGCGGACCAACCTCGACGCCGCTCGCCCCTTCGTCATGGCGGAGACCCTGGCCACCCGCCTCGCCGTCGACCTGGGCCGCGCCCGGGCGCAGGACGTCGTCCGTGTCGCGTTCGAGGAGAGCGTGGCCCGGCACGGGCCCCACCCCACGGACGACCAGCTCCGCACGGCGCTGGCCGAGGGCACCGGCCACCTGGGTGCGCCAGGGCCGGGGCCGGCCGACCTCGACCCGGCCGCGGCGCTCGGCGCGGTCGACGGCCTGATCGACCGCGCCCTCCCGGGCCTCGACTGATCCCCGACCACCCGACGAGAGGAACCGCCGTGCCGACCACCCCCTTCCTGCCCGCCCACGAGGTCAGCGGACCTGCCGACGCCCCCGTCGTCGTCCTGGGCTCCTCGCTCGGCACCGACCGCCACATGTGGGACGCCCAGGTCCGCCTCCTCGAGCGGCGCTACCGGGTGGTGCGCTACGAGCTGCGCGGGCACGGCGCCTCGGTGTCGCCGGCGACCACCGCCCCGGCGACGATCGCGGACCTCGGCGCGGACGTGCTGCGCCTCATGGACCATCTCGGTGTCGCCCGGGCCCACCAGGTCGGGCTCTCCATCGGTGGCATGGTCGCCCTGTGGCTCGCCGAGCAGCACCCGGCACGGGTCGGCCGCCTCGCGGTGGTGTGCGGCGCCCCCCACCTCCCCCCGGCGCAGAAGTGGCTCGACCGCGCGGCCACCGTGCGGACGCAGGGCATGGGGGCCATCTGGGAGGACGTCGTCGCCGGCTGGTTCACCCCGGACTTCACCGACTCCCGGACCAGGGAACGCATGCACGCCACCTTCCTCGCCGTCGACCCGGAGGGCTACGCCCAGTCCTGCGAGGCGATCGCCACGATGGACCTGCGCCCCGACCTCGCCCGGATCACCGCCCCCACGCTCGTGGTCGCCGGCGCCGCCGACCCCGCCACCCCGCCCGCCATGGGACAGGAGATCGCCGAGGCCCTGCGCGCCGCCGGCACCGAGGTCTCCTTCGCGGTCGTCGACGGCGCCGCCCACATCAGTGCCGTCGAGCGCCCCGCCACCGTGACCGGCCACGTCCTCGAGCACCTCGACGCCGACCGGCCCCGCCACGCCACCGGCATGGAGATCCGCCGCGAGGTGCTGGGCGAGGCACACGTCGAGCGTGCCCAGGAGGGCACGACGGCCCTGACGGCCGACTTCCAGGACTTCATCACCCGCTACGCCTGGGGCGACGTCTGGGCCCGGCCCGACCTGGACCGGCGCACCCGCAGTGCGATCACGCTCGCCGTGCTCATGACCCTCGGGCACGACGGGGAGTTCGCCATGCACGTGCGGGCGGCGCTGCGCAACGGCCTCACCGTCGACGAGATCCGCGAGGTGCTGCTGCACGTGGCGATCTACGCCGGCGTGCCGGTGGCCAACCACGCCTACGCGCTGGCGAACCAGGTCCTCGCCGAAGAAGGGCTGGTCTGAATGGCGGACACCGGGCCGCCCGAGGAGCTGCAGTCCCTCGCCCGCGGGCTCGCCGTCATCGACGCGCTCGCGCGGTCCACGGAATCGCTCACCCTCGCCCAGGTCGCGCAGGCGGCGGACCTCAACCGGGCGGTGGCCCGGCGGGTGCTCCGCACGCTGGCCGAGATGGGTTACGTGCACGCCCGCGGGCGCGAGTTCAGCCTGCGCCCGCGCGTCCTCGAGCTCGGTCAGGCCTACCGGGAGAGCCTGGGGCTGCCCGCGCTGGCGTTGCCGTACATGCGTGAGCTCGTCCGGGCGACCGGTCAGTCGTGCTCGTTGGCGGTGCTCGACGGCGCCGACGTCGTCTACGTCCAGCGGGTCGCCGGCACCCGGATCGTGGATGCCGTCATCCACGTGGGCACCCGCCTGCCCGCGCACGCCACGGCGATGGGGCGGGTGCTCCTCGCCGCCCTGGACCCGGCCACGCTCGCCGGGTTCCTCACGGGGGACCTGCCGGGGCTCACGGAGCGCACGATCACCGACCTCGACCGACTGCGGGCCGAGCTGGCGACGGTGCGCACCCAGGGCTACGCCCGCGTCGACGGCGAGTTCGAGCCGGCACTCACGTCCGTCGCCGCGCCCGTGCGCGACGGCGCGGGCCGGGTCGCGGCCGCGGTCAACCTGCCGCTGAGCACCTACACCCTGGTGGACGGCCGACTGCCCGAGGGGTACGTCCACCGCCTGCTCGCCACGGCGCGGCAGATCACGGACGCGGTGGTCGCCGACCGCGTCGACCTGGGCTGATCCGGCAACGACCCCCGGCATGAGCCGCAGCAGGGCGACGGCGCGACCGCGGCCCGGTGCGCCACCCCGGTCAGGCCTCCAGCACGACGGTGAGCCCCTGGCCCACGCCGATGCAGATCGCGGCCACGCCGACACCGCCGCCACGCGCCGTCAGGCGTGGGCGAGGTGCCCGACGATGCGCCCGCCGGAGGCACCGAGCGGGTGCCCGATGGCGATGGCGCCGCCGTCGACGTTCACCTTCTCGGGGTCCAGGTCCGGCCACAGCCGCAGGCAGGCGAGGGACTGCGACGCGAACGCCTCGTTGAGCTCCACGAGGTCGACGTCGTTCCACGTCTTGCCCGCCCGCCGCAGGGCGATGTTCGCGGCCTCGACCGGTCCGGTGCCGAAGGAGCGGGGAGGCGTTACCGGCGGTGACGGTGCCGGCGTCGTAGCGGCCCTCGTCCCACGCCCGGGCGGCGAGCTCGTGGCTGCGGAGGGCGAAGGCGTCCTGCTCCTGGCGCGAGATGCCGTACATGTCGGCGAGGATCTCGGCGCCCTCGCCGAGCGAGACGGTCCACTCCTTCGGCATCGCCGGGTTGACCAGGCGCCAGCTGATCGTCGTGGACACGAGGGTCTGGTCGCCCGCCGGGAACGGGCGCTCGGGCTTGAGGAGGACCAGCGGGGCCCGGGACATGGACTCCGTCCCACCGGCGAGGATGACATCGGCGTCGCCGGCCTCGATCGTGCGCGAGCCCTGGATGACGGCCTCCACCCCGGAGCCGCACAGGCGGTTGACCGTGACGCCGGGCACCAAGGTCGGCTCACCCGCGAGCAGGGCGGACATGCGGGCGACGTCGCGGTTCTCCTCGCCCGCACCGTTGGCGTTGCCGAAGATGACGTCGTCGATCGCGGCCGGGTCGAGGCCTGGGTTGCGCCCGAGGACCGCCTTGATGACGACGGCGCCGAGGTCGTCGGGGCGCACCCCGGCGAGCGACCTGCCGTAGCGGCCGAACGGGGTGCGGACGGCGTCGTGGATGAAGGCGGACATGTGTCTCCTCGGCCGACCGGGACGGTCGCGTCGATGAGCGCGAGGCCGGTGGCCGCGCGCAGGGTCTCGAGTGTGTCGTCGCCGAAGATCTCGGCGACCGTGACGCCGTCGGGCGTGATGTCGAAGACGGCGACGTCGGTGTCGACGCGGCTGACGCAGCCGATGCCGGTGAGCGGGTAGGTGCACGTCTCAACGAGCTTGGCCTCGCCGGAGCGGGTGCACAGCTCCATCATGACGATCGTCCGCTTGGCGCCGATGGCGAGGTCCATCGCGCCGCCCACGGCGGGGATCGCGTCGGGCCTGCCGGTGCGCCAGTTCGCGAGGTCGCCGGTGGTGGAGACCTGGAACGCGCCGAGGACGCACAGGTCGAGGTGGCCACCGCGCATCATCGCGAAGGACTCCGCGTGGTGGACGTACGAGGCGCCGGGGAGCTCGGTGACGGTTGGTGCGCGTCTCCTTGCCCTCGGCCAGGAGCGTGCCGTACCCGGTGGGGGTGAAGAAGGCGCCGATCCCGGCGCCTGCGGCCCGGATCCGCTCGGCGAGGTTGCCCTGGGGGACCACCTCGAGCCTGATCTCCCCGGCGAGGTACTTGGCGTCGAAGTGTCAGGAGTCCTGCTGGCGGGGGAAGGAGCAGATGATCTTCGCGGCGCGCCCGAGCCGGATGAGCTCGGTCAGGCCGACGTCGCCGTTGCCGGCGTTGTTGTTGATGACGGTCAGGCCGCCGGCACCCTGGGCGATGAGGGCGTCGATGAGCTCGACCGGCTGAGTGGCGGTGCCGAAGCCCCCGATCATGACCGTCGCCCCGTCCGGGATGCCCGCCACCGCCTCGGCGATGTCGTCGGTGATCTGCAGCATCGGCGCCGCCCCTCCGTTCGGTACGCGAACGGGTGGTCGCTATATGAACCACATGATCCTGAGTCGGGGTGCGCGGTGTCAAGAGGTTGATCGTGGGGGTCGGCATCTCGGTCCCATTGTTCGATGCTCGACCCGACGCCGCGCCCCGCCGGCGGCGTGGGCAACGAGGTCACCTACGACTTCATCCTCGACCCCGCCCGAGATTCGTGCTCGATCGGGCCGGTGCGTCAGGCGGTGCGCCGGGCCAGGCGCCTGGCCAGCACGGCGCAGACCACGAGCTGGAGCTGGTGGAAGAGGATGACCGGCACCGCCACGGTGGCTGCCGTGGCCACGGGGAACAGCACCGCGGCCATCGGCAGCCCCGTGGCCAGGGACTTCTTCGATCCGCACATCAGCAGCGCGATGCGGTCCGGCAGGTCCAGGCCCAGGGCCCGCCCGCCCCACCACGTCGCGGCGAGCATGAGCCCGAGCAGCAGCCCGCACAGCGCCAGCAGTGCGACGAGCATCTGCCAGCCGACCGAGTCCCACACGCCCGCCGCGGTGGCCGAGGCGGTCGCGCCGAGCACCACGAGCAGGATGGTGCCGCGATCCCCGATCATGGTCAGCCGGCGCCGGGCCCGAACCCAGGCACCCACGGTGGGCTGGAGGAGCTGGCCGAGCAGGAACGGCACCAGCAGCTGCAGGAGCACGTCCCGCAGCCCGCCGAGCCCCGACGCGCCCGAGCGGTCCATGAGCAGCAGCACGAGCAGCGGCGTCAGCACCATGCCGAGGACGTTGGACACCGTCGCCGCGCAGACCGCCCCGGCCACGTTGCCGCGGGCGATCGAGGTGAACGCGACCGAGGACTGCACCGTCGAGGGCAGCAGCGCCACGTACAGCAGGCCGGTGGCCAGTGCCGAGCCGATCAGCGACCCGGTCACGGTGTGCAGCGCGAGCCCGAGCAGCGGGAACAGCACGAACGTCGCGGCGAGGATCGAACCCTGCAGGCGCACGTTGCGCAGCCCCGCCAGCACCTCCCGGGTCGACAGGCGCATGCCGTAGAGGAGGAAGAGCAGCGTGACGGCGACGTCGCCCGCGACCCCGAGCACCTCGCGCACCTGCGACGTCGTCGGCACCACGAGCCCCACCCCGAGCGTGAGGACCAGCGCGAGGACGAACGGGTCGAAGGCGCGGACCGCCCGGCGCATCAGGCGAGCGGTCCGAGCACCGGGTTCCAGGCGCGGGCCGTGCGGCGCAGGACGAGGTGCGCGCGGTGGAACGGGTCCTCGTTCATGAGCGCCAGGACGGCGTCGTGGTCCGACCCGCGCACCAGCAGCAGCGCCCCGGGCGCGGCGGCGTCGGCCCACGGCCCGGACGCCACCAGCGTGCCGGCGTCCAGGAGCCCCTGGAGGAACTCGCGGTGCTTGGGGCGCAACGTGTCCAGGTCATGGGTGCGCTCGGAGTCGTAGACGTACTCGACGGCGAAGAGTGTCATGCCCGCCAGGGTAGCGAGCGCGGGGCTGGACCATGCGGACCTGGACTAACGGACGGCCGAACCGTGCCGCGCGAGCGGCGTCACCTTGATGCTCATGTACGGGTACAGCGGCAGGCCGGCGAGGATCTCGTGCAGGCGGTCGTGGCTCTCGACGTCGAAGACGGAGTAGTTCGCGTACTCGCCCACGATGCGCCAGAGGTGGACCCACTCGCCGCCACGCTGGAGCTCCTGGGCGTAGGCCTTCTCGCGCGCGATCGTCTCCTGAGCCACGGCGGTGGGGAGGGACTGGGGGATGTCGACGATCATGTGGACGTGGTAGAGCATCGTGTCTCCTGGGGCCGGGCTGGACATGGGACGCGCTGACCGGGTGCGCGGGACCGGCGATCACCAGCCGCGCGAGCGCCACCCGGCGAGGTGCGGGCGCTCGGCACCGAGCGTGGTGTCGTCACCGTGGCCAGGGTAGACCCGGGTGTCGTCGTCGAAACGGTCGAAGACCCGCGCCTGGAGGTCGTCCATGAGGGACGCGAAGTCCGCGGGCGACGTCGTCCGCCCGGGCCCGCCCGGGAACAGGGAGTCGCCGGTGAACAGGTGCACCCGCCCCGGCGCCGCGGCGTCGTCGCCCTCGCGCAGGACGAGCGCGACCGACCCCGGCGTGTGTCCGCGGAGCGCCACGACCTCGAGCGTGAGACTGCCCACCGCGATGGTGTCGCCGTGGTCGAGGAGTCGGTCCGCCGGGACCGGGAGCGCCCCCGCGTCGGCGCGGCCCACGAGGACGCTCGCCCCGGTGGCTGCCACGATGTCCGGCAGCGCCCGGTGGTGGTCGGGGTGCCGGTGCGTGGTCACGACGGCGCCGAGCCGGCCCGTGCCCGCCGCGACGAGCGCACGGAGCCGGGCGGCGTCGTCGGCGGCGTCGACGAGGAGCTGCTCGCCGTCACCGGCGGTGATCAGGTAGGCGTTGTTGTCCTCCGTCGAGACCGAGGCCTTGCGCACGGTGACGGCACCGAGGTGGTGCTCGGCCGCGGGGCCGCCGGGGGTGACGTGGGCGAGGTCAGGGGCCGTCATGGGGCTCCGGCGTGCTCGTCGGGTGGGGGACACCCAGGTGCGGGGCGGCCCGCCGGGCGACGGCGAGCGAGTGGGCCGCCCGGACCAGCGTGAGGTGCGAGAAGGCCTGCGGGAAGTTGCCCGTGAACGTCCGGCTCACGGGGTCGTACTCCTCGGCGAGCAGACCGACGTCGTTGGTCACCGCGCACAGCTCCGTCATGTACTTCCCGGCGGTCTCGACGTAGCCGGTGCGGGCGAGGGCATCGACGAGCCAGAAGCAGCAGGCGAGGAACGGGTGCTCCGCGCCCGGCAGCCCGTCGACCCCGGTGCTGGTGAGGTACCGGCGCACCCAGGGGCCGTCGGCCAGCTCGGCACGCACCCGGGCGACGGTGCCGAGCAGGCGCGGGTCGTCGGGCGGCAGGAAGCCGACCTGGACGAGCTGGAGGAGCGAGGCGTCGGTGTGTTTCGCGCCGTAGTACTGCACGAAGGAGCCCAACTCCTCGTCGTAGGCGTGGGTGAGGATGTCCGTGCGGATCTCCTCGCGGACGGCGGCCCACCGCTCGGCGGGTCCGTCGAGCCCCTCGGTCTCGACGGCGCGGACCGCGCAGTCGAGCGCTGCCCAGCACATGACCTTGGAATGGGTGAAGTGGCGCAGCGGCCCGCGCACCTCCCAGATGCCGTGGTCGGGTGTGCGCCACGTGCCGATCATGTTCTCCACGAGGTGGCGTTGCAGGCTCCACGAGCTGGGGGTCTCGGCCAGGCCCTCGCGGCGGGCGAGGTCGAGCGCGAGCATGACCTCGCCGAGGACGTCGTTCTGGTGCTGGTCGACGGCGGCGTTGCCGATGCGCACCGGGGCGGCGCCGCCGTAGCCGGGGAGGTGGTCGAGGATCCGCTCCGGGAGCTCGCGGGCGCCGTCGAGCCGGTACATGATCTGGAGCTGGTCCGGCTCGCCGGCTGCGGCGCGCAGCAGCCACTGCCGCCAGCCCTCGGCCTCGCCCCGGTACCCGACCTCCAGGAGTGCCTCCAGCGTCAGCGCCGCGTCGCGCAGCCACGAGAACCGGTAGTCCCAGTTGCGCGAACCGCCGGGCTCCTCGGGCAGCGACGTCGTGGCGGCCGCGGCGATCCCGCCCATGGGGTCCTGGGTGAGCAGCCGCAGCGCCAGGAGCGAGCGCAGCACGTGGTCGCGATACTCGCCGTCGTACGTGCTCGCCCCCGCCCAGTCCGCCCAGAGGATCTCCGTGCGGGCGAAGGCCTCGTCGGCGTCGACCGGCGCCGGGACGGGCTCCCAGGACGGGGACCAGGTCAGGGTGAGGCAGACGCGCTCACCCGGAGCGACGGTGAACCGGTCGGCGTGGCGGCCGTCCGCCGCCCGGGGGAGCCGGTCGCCGTGCAGCGTGAGGGAGTCCGGGCCGGCGACGGCGCGGATCACCTCGGTCCCGTCGGGATCGGTGTCACGGTGGATCCAGGGTCGGTGCTTGCCGTAGCCGAACCGCACCACCCACTCGTGCACGAAGGTCACGGTGCCGGTGAGGCCCTCGACACGACGGACGAGGTCCGAGCGTCGGTCGGCGAGCGGCATGGCCTCCACCACTCGCGCGGTGCCGGTGGGGGTCGTGTACGTGGTCTCCAGCACGAAGCTGTCCCCGAGGTAGCGGCGGGACACCTCGACGCGCTCGTCGGTGCCGGCGCGCGCGGCGTCGTCGGGCTCCTCGTCGGCGACGGCGGTCAGCAGCCACCGGCCGTGCTCCGGGGTGCCGAGCAGGGCCGCGAAGCAGGCGGGGGAGTCGAGCCGGGGCAGGCACAGCCAGTCCACCGAGCCGTGCCGGGACACGAGCGCGACGGAGCGGGTGTCCCCGAGGGCGGCGTAGTCCTCGATCGGGGTGGTGGTCGGCGTGGGAGGGGGCGGCATCCGGTGCAGTCTCTCACCCCGGCGCTGTCCCGGCGAGGGCTGGTGCCGCGCCGGGGGCCGGCGGCGCGCCCCGTGCCCCGGGCCCCGCGACGTAGGGACATCGAACAGATGTGCGTACGCACGGTCCGCGTGCCTATTATCGTCGGGTGAGCGACCAGCTTCTTGTGCGCGGTGCGCGCGAGCACAACCTCCGCAACGTCAGCATCGACCTCCCGCGCGACAAGCTCATCGTCTTCACCGGCCTGTCCGGCTCGGGCAAGTCCTCGCTGGCGTTCGACACGATCTTCGCCGAGGGGCAGCGCCGCTACGTGGAGTCGCTGAGCTCCTATGCCCGCCAGTTCCTCGGCCAGATGGACAAGCCGGCCGTGGACTTCATCGAGGGGCTCTCCCCGGCGGTCTCGATCGACCAGAAGTCGACGAACCGGAACCCACGTTCCACGGTGGGCACGGTCACCGAGGTCTACGACTACCTCCGGTTGCTGTACGCCCGCGCGGGCACCCAGTTCTGCCCGGTGTGCGGGGAGCGGGTCACCGCACAGACACCCCAGCAGATCGTCGACCGGCTCCGCGAGCTCCCCGAGGGCACGCGCTTCCAGCTCCTCGCGCCCATGATCCGTGGCCGCAAGGGCGAGTACCTCGAGCTGTTCCGCGACCTGCAGTCCCAGGGTTTCGCCCGGGCCAGGGTCGACGGCCAGGTGGTCCCGCTCGCCGAGCCGCCGACGCTGGAGAAGAAGGTCAAGCACGACATCGACGTCGTCGTGGACCGGCTCGTCATCCGGGAGAACGTGCGCCAGCGGCTCACCGACTCCGTGGAGACCGCGCTGCGCCTCGCCGACGGGCTCGTCGTCGTCGAGCTGGTCGACCTGCCCGCGGACGACCCGGAGCGGGAGCGACGCTACTCCGAGAAGCGGGCCTGCCCCAACGACCACCCGCTCACCCTGGAGGAGATCGAGCCGCGCACGTTCTCCTTCAACGCCCCGTACGGCGCCTGCCCGGACTGCACCGGCATCGGGTCCCGGCTCGAGGTCGACCCGGAGCTGATCGTCCCGGACGACGAGCTCACGCTCGCCGACGGAGCCATCGCGCCCTGGGCGTCGCAGTCGGAGTACTTCCTGCGCCAGCTCCGCGCGCTCGCCGAACAGCTCGACTTCTCCGTCGACGTGCCGTGGCGCGCCCTGCCCGAGCGGGCCAAGGACGCCGTCCTGCACGGCAACGACTACGAGGTCAAGGTCCGCTACCGCAACCGCTGGGGCCGGGAACGCGCCTACACCACCGGCTTCGAGGGTGCCATCTCCTTCCTCAAGCGCAAGCACGCCGAGACGGAGTCGGAATGGTCCCGCGAGCGGTACGAGGGCTACATGCGGGAGATCCCGTGCCCGACGTGCAACGGCGCCCGGCTCAAGCCCGAGGTGCTCGCGGTGCGCGTGGGCGACCTCAACATCGCCGAGCTGTGCGACCTGTCGATCGACGAGGCGAAGGCGTACCTCGGCTCCCTCACGCTCGGGGTGCGCGAGAGCGCGATCGCCTCGCACGTGCTCAAGGAGATCCACGCCCGGCTCGGCTTCCTCCTCGACGTCGGCCTGACCTACCTCAGCCTCTCCCGGGGGGCTGCCACCCTCTCCGGCGGCGAGGCCCAGCGCATCCGGTTGGCCACCCAGATCGGGTCCGGGCTCGTCGGCGTGCTGTACGTGCTCGACGAGCCCAGCATCGGCCTGCACCAGCGGGACAACCGCCGGCTCGTCGAGACGCTGACCCGGCTGCGGGACCTGGGGAACACGCTCATCGTCGTCGAGCACGACGAGGACACCATCCGCGCCGCGGACTGGATCGTCGACATCGGCCCGGGGGCCGGCGAGCACGGCGGGCGGATCGTCCATTCCGGTGACCTCGCCGGCCTGCTCACCGCCGAGGAGTCCGTGACGGGGGCGTACCTGGCGGGGCGCCGCCGGATCCCGATGCCGGTCACGCGCCGCAAGATCGACAAGAAGCGCCAGCTCACGGTGGTCGGCGCCCGGGAGAACAACCTCCAGGACGTCACCGTGTCCTTCCCGCTCGGCTGCTTCGTCGCGGTGACGGGCGTCTCCGGCTCGGGCAAGTCCACCCTGGTGAACTCGATCCTGTACCAGGTGCTCGCGAACGAGCTGAACCACGCCCGCCAGGTCCCGGGCCGCCACAAGCGCGTCACCGGCCTGGCGGACCTCGACAAGGTCGTGCACGTGGACCAGTCGCCGATCGGGCGGACCCCGCGCTCCAACCCCGCCACGTACACCGGCGTGTGGGACAACATCCGCAAGCTCTTCGCGGAGACCACGGAGTCGAAGGTGCGCGGGTACGGGCCCGGCCGGTTCTCCTTCAACGTCAAGGGCGGCCGGTGCGAGGCCTGCAAGGGCGACGGCACCCTCAAGATCGAGATGAACTTCCTGCCGGACGTCTACGTCCCCTGCGAGGTCTGCGGCGGGGCCCGGTACAACCGCGAGACCCTCGAGGTGCACTTCAAGGGCAGGACGGTCGCCGAGGTGCTGCGCATGCCCATCGAGGAGGCGGTCGAGTTCTTCGGACCCGTCCGGCGCATCACCCGCTACCTCCAGACGCTCGTCGACGTCGGGCTCGGCTACGTGCGCCTGGGCCAGCCCGCGCCAACGCTCTCCGGCGGCGAGGCGCAGCGCGTCAAGCTCGCCGCAGAGCTGCAGCGGCGGTCCTTCGGCCGCACCGTGTACGTGCTGGACGAGCCGACGACGGGTCTGCACTTCGAGGACATCCGCAAGCTCCTCGGGGTGCTCCAGGGGCTCGTCGACAAGGGCAACACCGTCATCGTCATCGAGCACAACCTCGACGTCATCAAGAACGCCGACTGGGTGATCGACATGGGGCCCGAGGGCGGTTCCGGGGGTGGCACGGTCGTGGCCACCGGCACGCCGGAGCAGGTGGCGCAGGTCGAGGCCTCCTACACGGGCCGTTTCCTTGCCGGCGTGCTCGAGCGCAGTCGCCAGACGCTCGTCGCACTGTGACGAGCTGCCCACGAGCCACGCAGTGACGCCTCGCCCGGTGCCGAACTGCCCGCTCGGCCGGCCGGTCGGTCCGCTCACGCGAGGCGGGGCCGACGTTTCCGGCTGAGGCAACCCGAAGGGATCGACGGTGCGCATGGCCGAGGGCTATCCGGACGCCCTGCCCGGCGGGACGTCCGCCGCGGAGGCGATGGCGGCCGCGTGCTCGGAGACGACCTTCGGGCGGACCCCGGCCCCGCCCGGACGGGGCGGCAGCGCGGAGCGACGGACCGGGCGTCCCTCGAAGGGATCGCCCGACCGGTCGGCCGATCGTCAGTGGGTGTGCAGCGCGACGGCGGCCGGCTCCACCCGCACCGGGAACCCGAGCGAGCGGGCGAGGTGGTTGTGCTCGCGGGCCTCGTGGTGCAGGCGGGCGGCGATCTCGTCGCTGACCCCCGGCTCGCCGTAGGTCACCCGCGGGCGCAGGACGACGTCGGTGAACGGACCGGAACCGGCGGCCTCGACCCGCAGGGTGCCCAGCGCCTTGTCCGAGTAGCTGAGCACGACGACGTCGTGCCGGGCTGCGGTGCGCAGGAACCAGAGCATCTGGGCCTGGGAGATGGACCCGACGAAGAGCTCCTCCGCGCGGTAGCGGCTCACGTCGGTGCGGACCTTGAGGTCCGAGGTGGCGAGCAGCGTCGGCTTACCCTCCACCCGGATCTCGTGGTCGCGCGAGTAGCCGGTGTAGGACGAGGTGCCGCGCTCGTCCGCGCCGGTCCAGTCGACGGTGACGTTGTACGTCTGCAGTGCTCCCATGCGCCAACGCTAGCCGGGCGAGCGCCCAGCGGCGAGCCCGTCGCCCCCGTGACTGACGTAGCCTCGATCGCATGGCTGATCCGTCCACGTACCGCCCGCGCCCGGGGGAGGTGCCCGACCAGCCCGGCGTCTACCGCTTCCGCGACCCCCACGGCCGCGTCATCTATGTCGGCAAGGCCAAGAGCCTGCGGAGCCGGCTGGCGAACTACTTCCAGGATCTCCCGGCGCTGCACCCGCGCACCCGGCAGATGGTCACCACCGCGTCCTCCGTGGAGTGGACGGTGGTGGGTACCGAGGTCGAGTCCCTCGCCCTCGAGTACGCCTGGATCAAGGAGTTCGACCCCCGCTTCAACGTCAAGTACCGCGACGACAAGTCCTACCCGTACCTCGCCGTGACGCTCGGGGAGGAGGTGCCCCGCGTACAGGTGATGCGCGGCGCCAAGCGCAAGGGCACCCGGTACTTCGGCCCCTACACCCATGCCTGGGCGATCCGCGAGACGGTCGACCTGCTGCTGCGCGTGTTCCCGGTGCGCACCTGCTCCGCCGGGGTGTACCGGCGCGCCCAGGCCGCCGGTCGCCCCTGCCTGCTCGGTTACATCGACAAGTGCGCCGCGCCGTGCGTCGGCCGTATCTCGGTCGAGGACCACCACGAGCTCGCCGAGGAGTTCTGCCGGTTCCTGGAGGGCGAGACCGGACCGCACCTGCGCCGCCTCGAGGCCGAGATGCGCGAGGCCGCCGCGGCGGAGGACTACGAGCGGGCCGCCCGTCGCCGCGACGACGTCGCCGCCCTGCGCAAGGTCGTGGAGAAGAACGCTGTCGTGCTCTCCGACGGTACCGACGCCGACATCTTCGCTCTGGCGGCCGACGAGCTCGAGGCCAGCTTCCAGGTGTTCCACGTGCGCGGTGGGCGCATCCGCGGTCAGCGCGGGTGGATCGTCGACCGGGTCGACGAGCTCGACGACGCGGAGCTCGTCGAGCACCTCCTCCAGCAGGTCTACGGCGAGAGCGAGCGCAGCCCCGTCGCTCCCAAGGACGACCACTCCGTCGGCAAGGCCCGTCCCCGCGTGGGCGACGGCGAGGCAGCCTCCGTCGACGACGTCCCGCACACCCCGACGACCGCGTTGCCGCGTGAGGTGCTCGTACCCGTGCTGCCGCCCGACGCCGCCGGCATGACCGCCTGGCTCAGCCGGCTGCGCGGCTCGAGGGTGACCCTCCGGGTGCCGCAACGCGGCGACAAGAAGGCCCTCGCCGAGACGGTCCGCGCCAACGCCGCCCAGGCGCTGGCGCTGCACAAGACACGCCGGGTCGGCGACCTCACCTCCCGGTCGCGCTCGCTGACGGAGCTGCAGGAGGCGCTCGGCCTCGCCGACCCGCCGTTGCGCATCGAGGGCTACGACATCTCGCACACGCAGGGCACCCACCAGGTGGGCTCCATGGTGGTGTTCGAGGACGGCTTGCCGAAGAAGTCCGACTACCGACACTTCGTCGTCCGCGGCGAGAACGGCGAGGGGGCCCGCGACGACACCGCGGCCATGGACGAGGTGCTGCGGCGCCGCTTCCGCCGCCTGGTCGCCGAGCGGGAGGCCGAGCAGGAGACCGAGGGGGTCGACGCTCCCGCCGGCGCCCCCGGCGTCGTCACCTCCGGCGCCGACCCGGTCGCGGGTGCCCCCGGGGTGGACCCGGTCGCGGGTGCCCACGACCTCGACCCGGTCGCCGCCGCACTGGAGGACCGTGACCCCGACACGGTCGGGCCCGACCTCGACCTGCTCGACGACGACGGCGTGCCCCTGCGGACCGGGCCCGTCGACCCTCGCACCGGTCGCGCCCGGAAGTTCGCCTACCCGCCCAACCTCGTCGTCGTCGACGGCGGCCTGCCGCAGGTGGCGGCCGCCCAGCGGGTGCTGGCGGACCTCGGGATCGAGGACGTCGCCCTGATCGGGCTGGCCAAGCGGCTAGAGGAGGTCTGGCTGCCGGGGGAGGAGTTCCCCGTCGTGCTGCCCCGCACCAGCCCCGCCCTGTACCTGCTGCAGCACCTGCGGGACGAGTCGCACCGGTTCGCCATCACGCACCACCGCGCCCGTCGGGCGAAGGCGATGACCCGTTCGGTCCTCGATGACGTCCCCGGCCTGGGTCCGGCCCGGCAGGCCGCGCTCCTCAAGGCGTTCGGCTCGGTGCGGAACATCCGCTCGGCCACGGTCGAGCAGGTGGCCGCCGTACGCGGCATCGGCCCGCGCACCGCGGTGACCATCCTCGAGCGTCTCGGCGGCGACGTGGCATCCTGAGGGGCATGGACACCGAGCGCCCGGACGAGAGCCGCCCGCCCACGGTCCCGGAGGGGATACCGCTCCTCGACGCCGAAGCCCGGCTGCCCGCCGCGGACCCACCCGAGCTGCTCATCATCACCGGCATGTCCGGCGCGGGGCGCTCCCGCGCCGCCGCCGCCCTCGAGGACCTCGACTGGTACGTGGTGGACAACCTTCCGCCACGCATGCTGGGCCCGCTGGCCCGGATGATGACGCCCACCGGCGGCGGCGTGCACCGGCTCGCCGTGGTCGTGGACGTGCGCAGCCGGGAGTTCTTCGCCGAGCTCGTCGCCGTCCTCGACGCGCTGCGGATGCAGGGCGTCGACTACCGCATCGTGTTCCTCGACGCCTCCGACGACGAGCTGGTGCGGCGCTACGAGTCCGTGCGCCGGCCCCACCCGCTGCAGGACGACGGCCGGCTGCTGGACGGCATCGGCACCGAGCGCGAGCTCCTGGTGAACCTGCGTCGCCGCGCCGACGTCCTCATCGACACCACCACACTGTCCGTGCACGACCTCGCCCGCAAGGTGCGCGAGGTGGTCGCCGGAGAGTCCGAGCGGCCGCTGCGGCTCAGTGTCGTCTCGTTCGGGTTCAAGTACGGTCTTCCGCTGGACGCCGACCACGTGGTCGACGTGCGGTTCCTGCGGAACCCGTACTGGGTCACCGAACTGCGCCACCTCACCGGGCACGACCCGCAGGTGCGCGAGTACGTGCTCGGGCAGGACGGCGCCGAAGGGTTCGCCGACCGCTACGTCGACGCCATCGCCCCCGTGCTCGACGGCTACATCAACGAACTCAAGCCGTTCGTGACCATCGCCGTGGGCTGCACCGGTGGCAAGCACCGGTCGGTGGCCATGGCCGAGGCGATCGCGGAGCGGCTGCGCGCCCGCGGCCAGTCGGTGCGGGCTCTGCACCGCGACCTGGGTCGGGAGTAGGCGCTCGTGCCCGTCGTCCCACCCCTCCCGCCCGAGCGGGCCGCCGAGGCGATACCCGCACCGTCGCCCGGCCACGTCGCGGGTCCCCCCGACCTCGGCGACATGCCCGGCGCCCCGGGGACGGGCGCCATGCCCGGTGCCCCGGGGCACGGCGAGCCCGTGCCCGGTGGCCCTGGGACAGGGGCCCGCGGCCCCGCCGTCGTGGCTCTCGGGGGCGGGCACGGGCTCGCCGCCACGCTGGCGGCCCTGCGGCACATCTCCCAGAACCTCACCGCCGTCGTCACGGTGGCCGACGACGGCGGCTCCTCCGGCCGGCTGCGTGACGAGCTCGGGGTGCTGCCACCGGGCGACCTGCGCATGGCTCTGTCCGCGCTGTGCGACGACGGCGAATGGGGCCTGACATGGCGCGACGTGCTCCAGCACCGCTTCACGTCCGCCGGCCCGCTGAACAACCACGCGGTCGGCAACCTCCTCATCGTGGCGTTGTGGGAGCTGCTCGGCGACGAGGTCGCCGGCCTCGACTGGGTCGGCCGCCTGCTGGGCGTGCGTGGCCGGGTGCTGCCGATGGCCGCCGTGCCGCTGAAGATCGAGGCCGACGTGCGCACGGTAGACGGCGTCACCCGTGTCCGAGGGCAGGCCCAGGTGGCCCTCAGCCGTGGCCGGGTGGAGCACGTCCGGCTGCTGCCCGCGGACCCGCCCGCGCGCCCCGAGGCCGTCGTCGCCGTCCGTGCCGCCGACTGGGTGGTCCTCGGCCCGGGCTCCTGGTACTCCTCCGTGATCCCGCACCTGCTGGTGCCGGAGCTGGCGGCCGCACTGCACGAGACCGCCGCCCGGCGCGCCCTGACCCTCAACCTCTCGGCCCAGCCGGGGGAGACGACGGGCATGAGCGCGGCGGACCACGTGCGCAGCCTCCACGAGCACGCGCCGGACCTGCGGCTGGACGTCGTCATCGCCGACCCGGGCGCGGTGGAGGACCTCGACGACCTCGCCGACGCCGTCGATCGCTTCGGCGCCCGGCTCCTGCTGCGGCAGCTCGGGGTCGGCGACGGCACACCCCGGCACGACCGGCTCCGGCTGGCGGCCGCCTACCGCGACGCGTTCGAGGACGTCCTGGGCGATGTCGGCGGCAACCCGGCGGTGGGCACGCGGCGATGAGTGCGAAGATGGCCTCCATGTCACTGACCTTCGCCGTGAAGGACGAACTGGCCCGACTGCGCGTGGACAAGGTGTCGGCGCGCAAGGCCGAGGTCGCCGCGACCCTGCGCTTCGCCGGCGGCCTGCACATCATCTCGGGCCGCATCGTGGTCGAGGCCGAGCTCGATGCCGGGGTGGCCGCACGTCGGCTCCGCCAGACCATCAAGGACGTGTACGGCCACCACAGCGACATCGTCGTCATCTCCAGCGGCGGCCTGCGGCGCGGCAACCGGTACGTGGTCCGGGTGGTCCGGGACGGCGAGTCGCTCGCCCGCCAGACCGGCCTGCTCGACGCCCGCGGCCGCCCGGTGCGAGGCCTGCCCCCGCAGGTCGTCTCGGCAGGCGTCGCCGAGGCCACCGCCGCGTGGCGCGGCGCGTTCCTCGCACACGGCTCGCTGACGGAGCCGGGCCGCTCGAGCTCGATGGAGATCACCTGCCCCGGCCCGGAGGCCGCGCTCGCCCTGGTCGGTGCGGCCCGCCGGATGGACGTCGCGGCGAAGGCCCGCGAGGTGCGCGGCGTGGACCGCGTCGTCATCCGCGACGGCGACGACATCGCCGCGATGCTGACCCGCATGGGCGCGCACGACGCCGTCCTGGTGTGGGAGGAACGCCGCATGCGCCGGGAGGTGCGCGGCACCGCCAACCGGCTCGCGAACTTCGACGACGCCAACCTGCGCCGGTCCGCTCGGGCCGCGGTCGCCGCCGGTGCGCGTGTCGAGCGCGCGTTCGAGATCCTCGGCGACGACGTGCCCGAGCACCTGCAGCAGGCCGGCCGCCTGCGCCTGGAGCACAAGCAGGCCAGCCTCGAGGAGCTCGGCCAGCTCTCCGCCCCGCCACTGACGAAGGACGCCGTCGCCGGCCGGATCCGCCGGCTGCTCGCCATGGCGGACAAGCGGGCGCACGAGCAGGGCATCCCGGACACCGAGGCCACGCTCACCCCGGACATGCTCGATCTCTGAGTCGCTCCGCTCCGCCCCCACCCGCCCCGCCCCCACCCGCCCCGCCACCAGCCGGTCCGACCCACCCCGGCCCCGGCCCACCCAGCCCCACCCGACCCGACCCACCCCGGCCTCGGCCCCGGCCGACCCACCCGACCCCGGCCACCCCACCCCACCCGACCCCCACCCGGCTCCCGCTCCGCCCCCGCCCCGGCTCCCGCCGCTGCTTGTGGTGAGCTTTTGCTGGCGTATGACCATCGAATCCTCACCACAGCGAGCAGCGCCCGTGCGGGGCGCTACGCACGCGCCCCGCAGGAGGGAGGTGACCGCGCAGCGGACCCTGTGAGAGGCCTCACAAGGGCGCTTCGGACGTAGGTCCTCGCGTTATTTTGCCCGGCATTGGGTAAACTTTGTGGTGCTGGAAAGGGATACCCCCGATCGGTTTCACCGGGGTCCCGCCCCCACCAGGAGCACCCGTATCGGTGCTGACGAATCCGGACCATGCGTGCGCCGAGCGGCGCACTCCAGGAGGACATAGTGACTATCCGCGTCGGTATCAACGGCTTCGGCCGCATCGGCCGCAACTTCACCCGCGCCGTGCTCGCCTCGGGCGCTGACATCCAGATCGTCGGTGTCAACGACCTGACCGACAACAAGACGCTCGCGCACCTGCTGAAGTACGACTCCGTGTTCGGCGTCCTCAAGGAGGCCGTGTCCTACACCGAGGACAGCATCACCGTCGGTGGCCAGACCTTCAAGGCGCTCGAGGAGAAGGACCCCGCCAACCTGCCCTGGGGCGAGCTCGGCGCGGACATCGTCATCGAGTCCACCGGCCGCTTCGTGGACGCGACCAAGGCCAAGGCGCACATCGACGCCGGTGCCAAGAAGGTCATCATCTCCGCGCCCGGCAAGAACGAGGACGCCACGTTCGTCATGGGTGTGAACCACACCGACTACGACCCGGCGAACCACCACATCATCTCCAACGCCTCCTGCACCACCAACTGCCTCGCCCCGATGGCGAAGGTGCTGGACGAGGAGTTCGGCATCGTGCGTGGCCTGATGACCACGATCCACGCCTACACCGCCGACCAGAACCTGCAGGACGGCCCGCACAAGGACCTGCGCCGGGCCCGCGCCGCAGCGCTCAGCATCATCCCGACCTCGACCGGTGCGGCCAAGGCCGTCTCCCTCGTGCTCCCGCAGCTCAAGGGCAAGCTGGACGGGTTCGCCCTGCGCGTGCCGGTCCCCACGGGCTCGGCGACCGACCTCACCTTCACCGCCGGCCGCGAGGTGACGGTCGAGGAGGTCAACGCCGCGATGAAGAAGGCCTCGGAGTCCGAGGCGCTCAAGGGCATCCTCGAGTACACCGAGGACCCGATCGTCTCCGCCGACATCGTCGGCAACCCGCACACCTCGATCTTCGACTCCGGCCTGACCAAGGTGATCGGCGACCAGGTCAAGGTCGTCTCCTGGTACGACAACGAGTACGGCTACAGCAGCTCGCTGGTGTCGCTGGCCTCGTACGTGGGCGAGCGGCTCTGAACCCCGGCTCGTAGCAAGCAGTGACGGACGTCCGCGTGCGCAGCCACGGCTCGCCCACGCGGACCTCCGCACGTCCGGGCCCGTTCAGCCCGGCCGCACCGACGCCGATGCAAGGAGCAAGCACGTGAAGACCATCGAGGACCTGGGGGACCTGCGCGGCAAGCGCATTCTCGTCCGTTCCGACTTCAACGTCCCGCTGGACGGGACGACCATCACCGACGACGGCCGCATCCGCGCGGCCCTGCCGACGCTGACCGCCCTGGTCGACGCCGGTGCGAGGGTCATCGTGACCGCGCACCTCGGGCGCCCCAAGGGCACACCCGACGCCAAGTACTCCCTCGCCCCGGTGGCCGCCCGCCTGGGCGAGCTCCTCGGCAAGGCCGTGACCCTCGCGGCGGACACCGTCGGCGAGTCCGCGCGGTCCGTCGTCGCCGGCCTGGCCGACGGCGAGGTCGCCCTGCTCGAGAACATCCGCTTCGACGCCCGCGAGACCTCCAAGGACGACGCCGAGCGCGCCTCGCTCGCCGCCGACCTCGCCACCCTCGCGGACGCCTACGTCTCCGACGGCTTCGGCGTCGTCCACCGCAAGCAGGCCTCCGTCTACGACGTCGCCCAGCTGCTGCCCCACGCTGCCGGCAAGCTCGTCTTCAAGGAGATCGACTCCCTGAGCAAGGCGACCCAGGACCCCGACCGTCCCTACGTCGTCGTCCTCGGCGGCTCCAAGGTCTCCGACAAGCTCGGCGTCATCGCGAACCTCATCGGCAAGGCCGACCGCCTCCTCATCGGCGGCGGCATGGTGTTCACGTTCCTGGCCGCCAAGGGCCACGGCGTCGGCACGTCCCTGCTGGAGGAGGACCAGATCGACACGGTCAGGGGCTACCTCGACCAGGCTGCGGCGAAGGGCGTCGAGATCGTCCTGCCCACCGACATCGTCGTGGCTCCCGAGTTCAAGGCGGACGCGCCGGCCACCACCGTGGCCGCCGACGCCATCCCGGCGGACCAGATGGGCCTGGACATCGGCCCCGAGTCCGGGAAGCTTTTCGCCTCGAAGATCGCCGACGCGAAGACGATCGTCTGGAACGGGCCGATGGGCGTGTTCGAGTTCGACGCGTTCGCAGCCGGGACCCGCGCCGTCGCCCAGGCGATGTCCGACGCCGCGGGCTTCACCATCGTCGGCGGCGGCGACTCCGCCGCGGCGGTGCGCACGCTCGGCTTCGACGAGTCGACCTTCTCCCACATCTCCACCGGCGGCGGCGCGTCCCTGGAGTACCTCGAGGGCAAGACCCTCCCCGGCATCGACGTCCTGGAGGACTGAATGAGCACCGCACGTACCCCGCTGATGGCGGGCAACTGGAAGATGAACCTCGACCACCACGAGGCGATCGCCCTGGTCCAGAAGCTCGCCTGGACGCTCAAGGACGCCAAGCACGACTACGCGGCCGTCGAGGTCGTCGTCGTGCCGCCGTTCACCGACATCCGCTCGGTGCAGACCGTGGTCGACGGCGACAAGCTCGACGTCCGCTACGGCGCGCAGGACGTCTCTGCGCATGCCGCCGGTGCCTACACCGGCGAGATCTCGGCAACGATGCTCGCCAAGCTCGGCGTGAGTTTCGCCGTCGTCGGGCACTCCGAGCGGCGTCAGTACCACGGGGAGGACGACGCGCTCGTCGGTGCCAAGGCCCTGGCCGCGCTCGGGTCCGGGATCACGCCGATCATCTGCGTCGGTGAGGGGCTGGACGTGCGCAAGGCCGGCGATCAGGTGGCCTACACCCTCGCGCAGGTCGACGGTGCTTACGCCGGTCTCGGTGCCGAGCAGGCCGCCAAGACGGTGGTCGCGTACGAGCCCGTATGGGCCATCGGCACCGGTGAGGTCGCCACGCCCGAGGACGCGCAGGAGGTGTGCGGGGCGATCCGTGGCCGCCTCGCCGAGCTGTACTCCGCCGACGTCGCCGACGCCGTGCGGGTCCTGTACGGTGGCTCGGTGAAATCCGCCAACGTCGCTTCCATCATGGTCAAGGAGGATGTCGACGGCGCCCTCGTCGGTGGCGCGAGCATGAAGGCCGAGGAGTTCGCGGCCATCGTGCGTTACCAGGAGCACCAGACCGGCCTGTGAGCCGCATGCTCCCGTCCGGCCATCGCGCCCGGGCGGGAGCCGCATGCTCCCGTCCGGCCCATCGCGCCCGGGCGGGAGCCGCGTGCCGGGGCGGGTTCTCCGACCGGCGGGAGGTTCGCGACGACGCGCCGCGGGTGCCGGTGGCCTGGGGGTGGCACGCCCACCGTGCGGGATCACGCCGAGCCGACGAAACGATCCCGTATCCTTGACGCGGCGCCCGGTGCGCCACGGTCACGACGACGATTGGACGATCCCTTGGGCGTACTGCAGATCATCCTGCAGGTGGTGCTGGTACTCACCAGCATCTTCCTGATCATGACGATCCTCATGCACAAGGGCAAGGGCGGTGGTCTGTCGGACATGTTCGGCGGCGGCATGGCGGCCTCGGTCGGTTCCTCCGGCGTCGCCGAGCGCAACCTGAACCGCATCACCATCAGCATCGCGCTGGTGTGGGTGACCACGATCGTGCTCATCGGGCTGATCCAGAAGTTCGAGCTGTAGGGAGTCTGACGTGGCAGGTGGAAGTGCGATCCGCGGCTCGCGCGTCGGTGCCGGACCGATGGGGGAGGCCGAACGGGGCGAAGCCGCGCCGCGCGAGTGGGTCTCGTACTGGTGCTCCCAGGGGCACGAGGTCCGCCCGAGCTTCGCCAAGGAGCCGGACATCGTGATCCCGGCGACGTGGGCCTGCCCGCGCTGCGGCATGCCCGCCGGGCAGGACCGGGACGACCCGCCCCAGCCGCCCAAGAACGAGCCGTACAAGACCCACCTCGCCTACGTGAAGGAACGCCGCTCCGAGGAGGACGGCGCCGCCCTCCTCGACGAGGCGCTGTCCGCCCTGCGCGAGCGCCGCGGCGGCTGACCTCGGGCGCGGGCGTCGGCTCAATCGAAGCCGATGCTCCGCAGTCCCTGGGTCAGCACGGCGCCGTAGGTGGTGTCCGGGTCGAGGCGCCGCAGCTCCTCCATGAGGCTGTTCTCGATCTCCCGCTGCGGGAGGTTG
>NZ_JBTSDU010000034.1:0-11751 GCF_054605595.1 Georgenia sp.
CGTCAGCACCCGCGCCTGCCGGCCGGCCAATTCGACTTCGGTACGGGCCGCGACGAGCTCCACGCGCAGCAGGCCGGCCTCGCTCGACAGCACCTCCGGCTCGACCAGGGCCGCACCGCCCGGCCCGCCGGCGCCCGGCCCGCCGACACCCGGCCCGCCGGCGCCCGTGGGCGGCGGCGACCACGGCAAGCCGGTCCGGGAGAGTCCGCCTGCGCCGACGGCGATACCAGCCAGGCCCAGCGCACCGAGCCGAAGGGCGTGGCGGCGGCTCGGCTGGGCAGAACTCACCTGCCGCCCAACTCTCGCAACCGCTCCTGGTACTCGGTGGTGTCGATCTCGCCGCGGGCGTACCGCTCGTCGAGGAGCGCACGGGCGCGGCCCCGGTCGGCACCGGGCGGCCGGGTTCCGCCGCCGCCCAACCCCCGCACGAGCGCCACGACGAGCAGGGCGATGCCGACGATCAGCAACACCACGAAGATCCACCCCCACCCCCAGCCCATGCCCGTCCATCCGTCCATGCCGTTCCAGACGCCCATCCGATACCTCCAACAACCAGACCCGCATACCCAGCGGGGTATAGACGACGGTAGTCGAGCGGTGGGCCCCGACGCACCGAAGCACCCCTTCTTGACCGAATCTTCAGACCGAGCAGGCGCCGCGGACGTGACGAGGCATGAAGAGTTGATGAAGTTCGGACCGGGAGGGCGTGGCGGTACCCCGACGGACCACGGAGCTCGGAGGCGAGAACGAAGCGGACGATCTCGGCGATCGTCGGCACCCGCATACCGGCGATGACCGTCGCCGCGTGCGCGAGCAGCCCCGAGCCAGCCGGTGGCACCCGAGTCGACCCGGGTTCACGGCGTCGGCGTCGGCACGTCAGAATGGGGAGCATGACAGCAACTGCAGGCACGCCCGGGCGGGTACTCGTCGTCGAGGACGAGGCGCCCCTCGCGCGCGTGGTGGCCAGCTATCTCGAGCGCGACGCGTTCGAGGTGGAGATCGTCGGCAACGGGGTCGACGCCATCGAGCGTGCCCGCGCGCTGGACCCGACCGTGATCGTCCTCGATCTCGGCCTGCCGGGCGTGGACGGCATCGAGGTCTGCCGGGCGGTCCGGACGTTCTCCGACTGCTACATCATCATGCTCACCGCCCGGGCCGAGGAGGTCGACAAGCTGATCGGGCTCTCCGTCGGGGCCGACGACTACCTCACGAAGCCGTTCAGCCCCCGCGAGCTCGTCGCTCGGATCCGCACACTGCTCCGCCGCCCACGCACCGGCCCGGCCGGGACGCCGGTGCAGCCGCGCACCGCCACCTTCGGGCCGCTCTCGATCGACTTCGACGGGCGCGAGGTCACGTTGGACGGCGCGCTCGTGGACCTGACGCGCACGGAGTTCGACGTGCTCGCCGCGCTCGCCGAGCATCCGCACGTGGCCTTCTCCCGGCACCAGCTCATCACCAGGGTCTGGGGTGCGGGCTGGGTGGGCGACGAGCACCTGGTCGACGTCCACGTCGGCCACGTGCGGCGCAAGCTCGACGACGACCCGACGTCGCCGAAGTACGTCCGCACGGTGCGCGGCGTCGGCTACCGGATGGGCCCGGGCGAATGATGTCCGGGCGCCCGGGCACCTGGGGCCTCGGGCCCCGGCTGCTCGCGGCGACCGTCGCGGTGATCCTCGCCGCCGCGGCGACCGCCTGGGTGGTGGCCGCAGCCATCGGGCCGGCCATCTTCCACGACCACCTCATCGTCGGGGCGACGGCGGACCCGACCGTCTTCCTGCATGCGGAGGAGGCCTTCGTCACCGCCTCCGGCCTCTCGCTCGCCGTCGCCCTGCTGGTCGCACTCGTCACCGGCATGGTGCTGACCCTCTTCCTCACCCGTCGCATCGAGCACTCCCTGCGCCGGCTGCGCCAGACGACCGGCCGAGTGGCGGCCGGCGACTACTCCGCCCGCGTCCCGGACCTGGCGATGGGAACGGAGTTCGACGACCTGGCGGACGCCTTCAACGCCATGGCCGCAGCCCTCAGCGACGTCGAGTCGACCCGGACGAAGATGCTCGGCGACCTCGCGCACGAGATGCGCACACCCCTGGCGATCGTGGACGCCCACCTCGAGGGCATCCAGGACGGGATCATCGAGGCGGACGCGGCGACGCTGGTGATGCTCCGCGACCAGATCGGGCGGCTGACCCGCCTGGGGGAGGACGTCGCACTCGTCACCAGCGCCGAGGAGGGCCGGCTCTCCATGCGCCGCGAGCCCGTGCCGGTCGCCCGGATCGTCGAGACGGCGGTCGCCCAGGGCTCGGCCCGGTACGCCGCCAAGGGCGTCGAGCTCGACGTCGTGGTGGGGGACGCCGCCGGGCGCACCGTCCTGGACGCCGATGCCGATCGCATGGGTCAGGTCCTGACCAACCTGCTCGACAACGCCCTACGGCACACCCCGGCCGGCGGCACGGTGCGGCTCACGGCGCTGCGGGCGGGCGGGCGCGTCCGTCTCTCCGTCGCCGACACCGGCGAGGGGATCGCGCCCGAGCACCTCCCGCACATCTTCGAGCGCTTCTACCGGGCCGACACGGCGCGCGACCGGGCCCACGGCGGCTCCGGGGTGGGGCTCGCCATCGTCCGGTCCATCACCCGCGCGCACGGCGGCGTCGCCACGGTCGAGAGCACCGGTCCCGGGCGGGGCGCCACGTTCACCGTCGACCTACCCGCGCTCCCGGGGGATCTCGCTTCGTGACTCGTCCGGGCCGTCGATGTCGACGGCCCGCTGCGCCGGCTCGCGGTGGTGCGCGGGTTCGTCGCCCGAGCGGCCCCGATTCCCCATCACGAACATGATGCCGATCATCATCAACGGGGAGGCGAACAGGGCGGCCAGGGGCAGTGCCTCACCGAAGGCGCGTCCCGCGGCGAGCAGCAGCAGGACCACCAGGACCGCTGCCCCCAGCATCCCCAGCAGGTGCTGCTTCCGACCGTGGGTGCGACCATTCATCGTCGTGCTCCTCAGCCAGAACCCGCCCGGACTCGTCGTCGCAGCCCGGCCGCTCCTTCGCCGCGGGGAAGATCGCGGAGATCGCCCAGATGCCCAGGCCGAGATAGAGGGCGCACACCGCGGCGACGAGCAACGCCGTGCTCACACTCATCGTCCACCCCCTCGCGTCCCGTTCCTGCGCACGGTCTCAGCGTGCGGGTGTCACCCCCGCCGCAGGGTGCAGTTGTGACGAAGAATCGCTGAACTCCGACGCCCGCCGGCTCCGTGCTCACCCGCGCGCCGACGCGGCCGGCACGGGGTCCGGCGCGGTGCTGCCGGCGTCGGACCGGCGCAGCGGCCGGGTGGCGGCAACGAGGACCGTGCCGATGACCACCGAGGCAAGCGCCCACAGCTGTGGCTGGGTGAGCCCGAACAGCGAGGGCGCGTTGGTGCGCACCATCTCGACGAGGAACCGTGCGATCCCGCTGAGCACGAGGTAGGACCCGAAGACTGCCGGCGGGTTCCATCGCCTGCCCAGCGCCCACAGCACGACGGCGATCACGATGGCGCCCACCGCCTCGTACAGCGGGGTGGGATGGACGGGGACGTCGGTGGCGACCACCCCGTTCGGGAAGGTCATCGCCCACGGCAACGACGACGGCGTGCCCCAGGTGCCGTCGCCGGAGAAGAAGCAGCCCAGCCGGCCGATGGCGTAGGCGACCGAGAGTGGGGCGGCGGCGGCCCCGGCGACGACGCCGACCGGGAGCCCGTGACGCCGGATGACCACCAGGGCGGCAAGGATCCCGCCCACCAGGCCGCCATACCAGGTGAACCCCGTTCCGCCGAGGTGGTGGAGGGTGATATTCCCCCCTTGCTCGAGCAGGTGGTAGATCTTCGCGCCCACGAAGCCCCAGATCGTGGCCCACAGGACCAAGGAGTGGGCGGAGTCCTTCTTCAGGCCCGCTCGCTCGAAGGCCCGCCCGAGCAGGTAGGCCGCCGCCAGGGCCGCCAGCGCCTTGCTCGCCCCGTATGTCTGGACATCGAGGCCGAGGATCGAGAACAGGACCGGTCGCACGTGCACTCCGCTCGCTCACGGGAGCGGCGACGGCTCTCCCGTCGGCGACCGCGTCCCGCCTCGACCCTCGCCCGGCAACGCGAAGGGCCGGTTCAGGATCGGTCAACCTTCGACGAAGATCCACGGGGCGTCGGTGCCGCGTGGATCTTCGTCACCACCCGCCGGCTCCGGCGGGTGGTGTGCTCGGGTGGGGTCAGGCCGTGATGGTGTACGCCGCCGGGTCCGCGTCGAACATCTCGGCGCAGTGGGCGCAGCAGAAGTAGTAGGTGACGCCCTCGTGGTCGCGAGCCAGTCCGGCCGCCTCGGCGTCCGACTTCACGGTGAGGTTTCCCCGTACCGCGCAGGTCACCAGCTCCTCGCCCGGTCCGGCAACGGCGTCGTGGTGGTGGCTGTGGCCCTCGCCGTGGCTGTGGCCCTCGCCGTGCTCGTGGCCGTGCTCGTGGTCGCCCCCGCCGCAGTTCCCGCAGTGGCCGTGCTCCTCGTGCTCGTGCTCGTGAGACATCTCGTGCTCCTTCTTGTCCTGGGGCCAGCGGTACTGGTCGGGGCCCACCATACCCATGAGGGGTATTCATGCCGATGGCGATCCGGCGGTCTCGGTGAACCTTGACCGAACGTTCATCGCTGCTTGACGGCGGTGGCGCTCGGTGACGCCGGTGCGGCTTCGGCGCTTCTTCATCGTCCTGATGTCCGATATTCGTGCCGCCGCGGCACTCTCGGTGGAGTGTGCGCCGGCCCGGCCGGTCCTCGGCCGCCCCTCGACGGGCTGCGGCGGCACGACGTCCGAGTCGAAGGATGGATACGAATGAACCACAGCGGGGCAGGTCACCTCAAGGGAATGGCCGTCATCGTGGGTGGGGTGTTCGTGCTCCTGCTGCTCCTGGGCAGGGCACCCGTCGAGGCGCTGAGCCTCGCGGTGATCGTCGCGTGCCCGCTGATGATGGTCGGGATGATGCTCGGCGGCCACGGCGGCCACGGCGGCCACGAGGGGCTCGGCGGCCACGGCGGTCACGAGGGGCACGGCGGCCACGGCGGCCACGGCGGTCACGAGGGGCACGGCGGTCACGAGGGGCACGGCGGGCCGGTGCCCGACCGCGCTGCCCCCCGGCCCGGCGGGCAGGGCGTCGTGGGCGCGTCGGTGGCCACGACGCGCTTTGCCGACGCGCCTGCACCCGGCGAGGGCCCGGCCGGCCACTGATCGCTCGGACGACGTAGCCTGGGCCTTCATCGAATCTTCACACCGCCGTGTCGGTCGAGATACCCCTAGAGGGTATAAAGTCATCGTGGGTCCGGACCTGCGGGCCCACGCGATAAGGAGGCAGCATGAGCACCACGACCTACGCCGTCACCGGCATGACCTGCGGTCACTGCGTGAACGCCGTGACCGAGGAAGTCACCAAGCTCACCGGCGTGACAGGCGTCCAGATCGAACTCGTCGAGGACGGCGCATCGCGCGTCACCGTCACGAGCGAGCAGGAGTTGCCCCTGGACGAGGTGCGGGCCGCCGTCGACGAGGCGGGGTACGAGCTCGCCGGGGCGTCCGCGTGAAGGATGTGACCCGGCTCGTCGGCTTCGGCGTCGTGCTCGCCGCGGCCCTGGGCGTCGGTTACGGCGCCGGGGCGACGTTCGGGCCGGAACCGGAGCCGCAGTCGGTGGTCGAATCCGGCGCGGATGTGCCCGCCGCCCACCAGTGAGCGCACGGCGGCGACGAGTTGACCACTGAGTCCACGTTGTTGGAGAGATGGAGATGATTCGATGAGCCTGGTTGTTGGAGAGATGGAGATGATTCGATGAGCCTGCAGGCCATCGAGCTGGAGATCGGCGGGATGACGTGCTCGTCGTGCTCCGCGCGGATCGAGAAGAAGCTCAACCGGATGCCCGGCGTCGAGGCGAGCGTCAACTTCTCCACCGAGAAGGCCAAGGTCACCCTGCCCGAGGGGACCTCGGTGGATGACGCGATCGCCACCGTGGAGGCCACCGGGTACACCGCGCGGGTGTACGAACGCGTCGCGCCAGGTGCCGCGCCGCCGCCGGCCGGGGAGCAGACCGAACCCGACGAGGCGGCGGGGCTGCGCCACCGACTGATCGTCTCCGCAGTGTTGGCGGCCCCGGTCGTCGCGCTGTCGATGATCGAGCCGCTGCAGTTCGACAACTGGCAGTGGCTCTCGCTCACGTTGGCGGCCCCGGTCGTCGTCTGGGGTGCCTGGCCGTTCCACCGCGCTGCCTGGATCAACGCCAAGCACGCGGCCGCGACGATGGACACGCTCATCAGTGTGGGCGTGCTCGCGGCCCTGGGGTGGTCCCTGTACGCCCTCTTCGTCGGCGCGGCCGGCGACAACAACATGCGCATGCCGTTCAACCTCCTCCCGCAGCGAGGGGGTGGTACCCACGAGATCTATCTCGAGGTCGCCGCCGCCGTCACCGTCTTCATCCTCCTGGGGCGCTACTTCGAGGCTCGCGCGAAGAGGCAGTCCGGGGCCGCCCTGCGAGCCCTCATGGAGATGGGTGCGAAGGACGTCGCGGTCGTGCGCGACGGCGTCGAGGTCCGCATCCCGGTCGACGAGCTCGCCGTCGGCGACGAATTCGTCGTCCGCCCGGGCGAGAAGATCGCCACCGACGGCGTGGTGGTCGAGGGCGCCTCGGCCGTGGACGCCTCCATGCTCACGGGCGAACCGGTCCCGGTCGAGGTCGGGCCGGGCGACGGCGTGGTCGGGGCGACCGTCAACGCCGGGGGGCGTCTGCTCGTGCGGGCGACCCGCATCGGCTCGGACACCCAGCTCGCGCAGATGGCCCGCCTCGTCGAGGAGGCCCAGACCGGCAAGGCACCGGTGCAGCGGCTCGCAGACCGCATCTCCTCCGTCTTCGTGCCGATCGTCATCACGCTGTCCGTCACCACCCTGGGCTTCTGGCTCGGATCTGGCGCCAGTCCGGAGATGGCGTTCACCGCAGCCGTCGCCGTCCTGATCATCTCCTGCCCGTGCGCCCTCGGCCTCGCCACCCCCACCGCACTGATGGTGGGCACCGGGCGCGGCGCGCAGCTCGGGATCCTCATCAAGGGCCCGCAGATCCTGGAGTCCACACGCCAGGTCGACACGATCGTGCTGGACAAGACCGGCACCGTCACCACCGGGCAGATGCGCCTGGTCGACGTCGTCCCCGCGGCCGGGGCCGACGCGGACGACGTGCTGCGCCTCGCCGGGGCGCTGGAGGACGCCTCAGAGCACCCGATCGCCGCTGCGATCGCCACGGGTGCGCGGGGCCGCCTCGGGGAGCTGCCCGCGGTCGACGGCTTCGCCAACAGTCAGGGCCTGGGGGTCTCCGGGGTGGTCGACGGCCACGCCGTCGCCGCCGGGCGGGTGGCCTGGCTGGCCGACCAGTGGGCGCAGGAGCTCGACACCGACCTGCGCAGCGCGCTCGATGAGGCCGAATCTGCCGGCCGCACCGCCATCGCGGTCGGCTGGGACGGGCACATCCGCGGGATCGTCATCGTGGCCGACACGCTCAAGCCCACCTCCGCCCAGGCGGTGCGTGAGCTTCGCGACCTCGGGCTCCGTCCCGTGCTGCTCACCGGGGACAACGCCCGGGCGGCGCGCACGATCGCGGCCGAGGTCGGCATCGACGAGGTGATCGCCGAGGTCATGCCCGAGGACAAGGTGCGGATCGTGCGCGAGCTGCAGGAGAGCGGCCGCGTCGTCGCGATGGTCGGCGACGGCGTGAACGACGCCGCCGCGCTGGCGCAGTCCGATCTCGGCATCGCCATGGGCACCGGGACGGACGTCGCCATCGAGGCTTCCGACCTGACCCTGGTGCGCGGTGACCTGCGGGCCGCCGTCGACGCCGTCCGGCTCTCGCGCAAGACGCTCGGCACGATCAAGGGCAACCTGTTCTGGGCCTTCGCCTACAACGTCGCCGCCATCCCGCTCGCCGTCTCCGGTCTGCTCAACCCGCTCATCGCGGGTGCGGCGATGGCCTTCTCCTCGGTGTTCGTGGTCTCCAACAGCTTGCGGTTGCGCGGCTTCCGGGCCGTCTCCGTCGAGCCGGGTACCCGGGCGGACGCCCGGGAGGCCAGCCAGCCCGCCACGGCAGCGGTGAGCGCGTAAGGATCACGACGGCGGCGTGCTCGGCCTGGCACCTCGGGGCCGAGCACGTTGCCGTCGGTCGGTGTGCTCACGACGGCGGCCAGCGCACGCCAGGCCGGCATCTGCCGAGCCACGCCGCGGGGAGTCCGAGATTGTCGTCCAGGTTCCAGCCACCGACCCGGTGGTGGAGGTCGGGCGCGACGAAGAAAAGATGGAGGAACACATGTCCCAGAAGGTCCTCGACCCAGTCTGCGGGATGAGCGTCAAGCCCGATTCCGCGGCCGCCAGCGCCGAGCACGACGGCAAGACCTACTACTTCTGTGCCAAGCACTGCGCGGAAACCTTCAAGGCCGACCCGGCCAAGTACGCCGGCGTCGGCGCGTAGCAGAGTCGAGCGTCGGGGCGCTCGTCCGTCCGTCGTACTCGGCGGTCGAGCGCCCCGGCACCACCACAGGAGGAGTCATGACCAAGTCGGAGGCCACCAAGGACGGCCTGCTCGTGCGGCTGCGCCGCGTCGAGGGGCAGGTCCGCGGTATCGCCGGCATGGTGGAGGACGACAAGTACTGCATCGACGTCCTCACCCAGATCTCGGCGGCCTCACGCGCCCTGCAGTCGGTGGCCCTGGCCATGCTCGACGACCACCTGGACGGGTGCCTGGTCGACGCCGTGCGCGCCGGCGGCCCCGAGCAGGAGGCCAAGCTCCAGGAGGCGTCGGCCGCGATCGCCCGCCTCGTGCGCAGCTGAGGTAACCCAGCCTCGGCGCGGCGGGCAGTTCCCACGGCGGGCCCGCCCACGATGCGCCCGTCAGCCCTACGGCCGGACAGTCGTACCTACGGCCGGGCAGCCCTACAGATCTTTTCGCTCGGGGTCAACGGTGTCCCCGAGCCTGCACGTCGGTGGACGCGATCGCGTCCGCCCGCCCGCCCGCCCGATGAGTGCCGGCGGCTTCATCGGATCTTCGCCGTCCTGCTGTTCAAACGTGCAGGACAGCTGGCCTAACGTCATGGATACCCCCACGGGGTACGGCGTTGATCGAGGACCGAGGAGGACGCGATGACCGTCAGAACGTACGGAGTCAATGGCCCCGTCTGCGGGGCGTGCCTGGCCGCACTCCTGGACCAGTTGCGCGCCCTGGACGACGTGCGCGAAGTGGCCGCAGATCTTGTGGTCGACGGCGTCACCTCCGTGGAGGTCACCAGCGGTTCGGGTGTGCGGGTGGAGCACGTGCGTGCGGCGGTGGAGCGGGCGGGGTTCGTGCTCGCCTCCGCCGACCGGCTCACGGCACGGCACCCCGGTTCCGACCATCCGCTGGCCGCGCGGGCGTTCGCCCGGGTGGGGGATGACAAGAAACGGAAGGAAGGTGTGCGGCGATGACAGTTTCGGAGATCGTCATCATCGTCGGGGCGCTTGCCCTGACCGGTTTCCTCGCCTGGTTCTTCTTCGGTCCGAAGAAGGCGCGTCAGGCCGAGATGGACGACGGCGTGCAGGTGGTCCGGGTGAAGGTCCAGGGCGGTTACAGCCCTGACGTGGTCCAGGTGGCCCTTGGTGTTCCGGTGCGTATGGAGTTCGACCGGCAGGAAGCTGGGGACTGCACCTCCCGGGTGGTCATGCCGGACTTCAGGATCAACCAGGTCCTGCCGGCGTACGAGACCACCGCGGTGGAGTTCACTCCGCAGGCATCCGGCGAGTACGAGTTCGCCTGCGGGATGAACATGGTCCGTGGGCGGGTACAGGTCCTGGAGCGTGCGGCGACGGCCCAGACCGTGGCCGCTCCGGCGGCGACGGCCGGGGTCAGTTCGGTGCCCGCCAGGGGTGGGTCCGACGGGTCCGGCGCAACTGCGTCCGCTCCCTCCCACTGCGCGCCCGTGACCGATCCGGGTGACGGGGAGGAGGCGGAGCGCAACGCGGAGATCGCGGACCTGGTTCGGCGGGTGCTGATCGGGACGGTCCTGACCGCACCGGTGCTCTTCGCCGTCATGTTCGTGGAGTTCTTCGGCGCCACCTGGATGCCCGAGATCTTGATGAACCACTGGTTCCAGCTGGCCCTGATCACGCCCGTGATGTTCTACACCGGTTGGCCGATCCACCGGATCGGGTGGCTGGCGCTGTCCCACCGCACCGCGGACATGAACTCCCTGATCACGCTCGGCACCATCGCCGCCTTCGGCTACAGCCTGGTGGTGACATTCTTCCCCGGCGTGCTACCTGAGAACGTCCAGGAGGTCTACTACGAGGCGGTCGGGGTCATCATCACCCTGATCCTGCTGGGCCGGGTGCTGGAGACCAAGGCCAAGGCCGGCACCGGCGAGGCGATCCGTGCCCTGATCGGGCTGCAGCCGCGTACCGCCCGGGTCATCCGGAGCGGTGCGGAGGTCGAGGTCCCGGTCGACGACGTGGTCGTCGGCGACGTCGTCGTGGTCCGCCCGGGAGAGAAGCTGCCGGTGGACGGGGAGGTGCTGGAGGGCAGCTCCGCCGTGGACGAGGCGATGGTCACCGGTGAGCCGATCCCGGTGACGAAGCGGGTCGGTGACACGGTCATCGGCGCCACGATCAACCAGACCGGTGCGTTCCGGTACACAGCCACCAAGGTCGGTGCCGAGACGATGCTCGCCCAGATCGTCAAGCTGGTGCGCGAGGCGCAGGGGTCGAAGGCCCCGATCCAGCGGTTGGTGGACCATGTCTCCAGCTATTTCGTGCCGGCGGTCATCGCCATCGCGATCTGGGCCTTCGTGGTGTGGGCGCTGGTGGGTCCGCCGCCGGCGATCATCTTCGCCCTGGTCGCGGCGGTGTCGGTGCTGATCATCGCCTGCCCGTGCGCGCTCGGGCTCGCGACGCCGATGTCCATCACGGTCGGTACCGGGAAGGGCGCGACGAACGGCATCCTCATCCGCTCGGCGGAGGCCCTGGAGACCGCGCACAAGCTCGACACCGTGGTGCTGGACAAGACCGGCACCATCACCAAGGGCGCCCCGGCGCTCACGGACGTCCTCCCCGCCGAGGGGTTCACGGCCGAGGAGCTGCTGGCCCTGGTGGCCGCGGTGGAGGCCTCCTCCGAGCACCCGCTGGCCGCCGCGATCGTGGCCGGGGCGCGGGAGCGGGGGCTGAACGTCCCCGAAACGACCGCCTTCGACTCCATCACCGGTCAGGGCGTGCGTGCGCTGGTGGCCGGCCGGGAGGTGCTCGTCGGCAACGCACGGTTGCTGTCCGCGACGGGAATCGACCCGGCCGCGCTGACCGGCGACCTCCGGCGTCTGGCCCGGGACGGCAAGACCCCGATGCTGGTGGCGGTGGACGGGCGTCCCGCGGGTGTGGTCGGCGTCGCCGACACCGTCAAGGAAGGATCGGCGGCGGCCGTCGCGGCCTTGCAGAAGCGCGGCATCGAGGTCGTCATGATGACTGGGGACAACCGGGACACCGCGGCGGCCATCGCCCGCCAGGTCGGCATCACCCGGGTCGTGGCCGAGGTCATGCCCGAGCACAAGGCCGCCGAGGTCAAGCGTCTCCAGGCGGAGGGCAAGATCGTCGGGATGGTCGGCGACGGCATCAACGACGCCCCCGCCCTGGCCCAGGCCGACGTCGGGTCGGCGATCGGGACCGGGACGGACGTGGCCATCGAGTCCTCGGACATCACCCTG
>NZ_JBTSDU010000034.1:11761-24683 GCF_054605595.1 Georgenia sp.
CCGGGGCTCTGTCCGGGCTGGTCACCGCCGTGGACCTGTCCCGGGCCACGATGCGCAACATCAGGCAGAACCTGGTCTTCGCATTCCTGTACAACGGCATCGGGATCCCGATCGCCGCCGGGGCGCTCTACCCCGCCTTCGGGCTGACGCTGAGCCCGATGATCGCCGCGGGCGCGATGGCGCTGTCATCGCTGTCCGTGGTCGCCAACGCCAACCGGCTGCGCCAATTCAAGGCGCACCCGGTCCCCGACCTCGTCCGTGTTCCGGCCACCGACCCGGTGGTGGAGATCGGACGCGATGAGGAAGACAACCCAACCGCAACACCGATGGAGGAAGACATGTCCCAGAAGTCCGCGAAGGTCACCGATCCCGTCTGCGGGATGAGCATCGACCCCGCAACCGCCGCCGAGAGTACCGAGCACGAGGGCACCACGTACCACTTCTGCTCCGCCCACTGCGCGGCCGGCTTCAAGGCCGACCCGGCCAGGTACGCCGGCGCCGGCGTCTGATGTCACGCGCCTGCCGGGGGACGATCCCCCGGCAGGCGCATCAGCGGCACGTACTCGAACCCGGAACGGACCCGAAGGGAGGACACGTGGCCGGCTACGCCACCAACAAGACCAGCCACCTGAACCGGCTCAGCCGGATCGAGGGCCAGGTCCGAGGCATCGCCCGAATGGTGGAGGAGGACAAGTACTGCATCGACATCCTCACCCAGGTCTCGGCTGCCTCTCGGGCCCTGCAGTGCGTCGCCCTGGCGCTGCTGGAGGACCACATGGACCACTGCTTCGCCGGCGACGACCAGCTCGACCAGGCCGCACGCGACGCCAAGCTCAAGGAAGCAACGGGCGCCATCACCCGACTGGTGCGTAGCTGAGACAAGGCGGGCACCCGAGCCGGCCGGCTACGAGCGGACCGGGCCACACCGGTCCGGAGGGTCCGGTCCGGAGCTCGCCTGACGCCGGCCGTCCCGACCGACCGCCCCGCACGATTCAGCACGATACGAAACGAGCACAGGAGAGTGTCATGAACATTCAGGTCGCCGTCAACGGGTACGGAGTGATCGGCAAGCGGGTGGCGGACGCGGTCCGTGCCATGCCGGACATGGACCTCGTAGGGGTGGCGGACGTCGCCACCGACTGGCGGGTGCGCACCGCCGTCGGGCTCGGCCTCGACGTGTTCGCCGCCACCCCGGAGGCGGGCACCGCGATGCGGACGGCCGGGGTGCCCGTGGCCGGTACCCTGCCCGACCTGCTCGGCCGGGTGGACGTGGTGGTGGACACCACCCCGAAGACGGTCTCCGCGCGCAACCTCGAGGCGTACCGGGCCGCCGGGGTCAAGACCGTCTTCCAGGGCGGGGAGTCCCACACCACCACCGGGCACTCCTTCGTCGCCCAGGCCAACTACGCCACCGCGCTGGGCCGGGACACCACCCGGGTGGTCTCGTGCAACACCACCAGCATCGTGCGCGTGCTCGGGGCGCTGCGGGACGTGGGCCTGCTTGCCCGGGCCCGCGGGGTCCTGATCCGGCGGGCCACCGACCCGGGCGAGTCCCACCAGGGCGGCATCATGAACACGATGGTCCCCGAGGCATCCATCCCCTCTCACCAGGGACCGGACGCCCGCACGGTTCTGCCCGACCTGGACGTGGTGACGATGGCCGCGAAGGCGGCACACACCCAGACCCACAACCACTACTGGACCGTGCAGCTGACCCGGCCCGCCGCCCGAGCGGAGGTCCTGGACGCCCTGCGCGCCGCACCCCGGATCGCCTTCATCCGCATGGCCGACGGCCTCACGGCACTGAACACCACGGTCGAGCTCATGCGGGACCTGGGCCGGCCCCGCGGGGACATGTGGGAGGTCGGAGTATGGGAGGACGTCCTGACCGTCGAGGGGGATGAGGCCTTCCTGACCTACCAGGTCTACAACGAGGCCATCGTCGTCCCCGAGACCGTCGACGCCATCCGGGCGCTGGCCGGCACCGTCACCGACGGCGCCACGTCGATCGCGATGACGGACGAGGTCCTGGGCATGCGCCGGGAGTTCCTCCCCGACCCGGTCCGGGCTTCCACGGCCTGAGACATGGGCGAACGGGTCGGCATCAGCTGAGCCCGTCGGTGCACGACCTGTCGGCCCCGGGGCCGGGAAGGAAGAAGCGATCATGACGCGTCAAACCACTGTCCTGGAGGTCGGCGGCCTGCACTGGGCCACCTCGGAGCCGGTGATCGAGAAGACGCTGCTGGGGCGCCCCGGTGTCCTGGGGGTCGAGGCCAGCGCCGTCTCCCAGACCGCGACGGTCGCCTACGATCCGGGCCAGACCTCGGTCGCCCAGCTGGTGAGCTGGGTCAACGACTGCGGGTACCACTGCGCCGGGCAGTCGGTGCCCGACCACATGTGCCACGCGATGGCCGAACCGGGTTCGGCCGATTCCGACGCCGGGCACGACGCCCACGCCGGGCACGACGCGCACGCGGGACACGACGCCCACGCCGGGCACGACGCGCACGCGGGGCATGAGGCGCATGCCGGGCACGAGGCACCCGCCGGGCACGACGCCCACGCCGGCGGTGCGGAGAGCGCGCAGTCCGCGCAGGAGGCGATGGGCCACGGCGGCCATGGCGGGTCGATGGCAGACATGACCCGGGACATGCGGAACCGTTTCACGGTCGCCGCGGTCCTGTCGGTGGTGATCTTGTTCTGGTCGCCGATCGGTCGGGAGCTGCTGGGGTTCACCGTCCCGGCGCCCTTCGGGCTGCGCGACGACGGCTTCTCCCTGATCCTGTCCCTGCCGGTGGTGTTCTACTCGGCGTGGATCTTCTTCGACGGCGCCTACCGGGCGCTGAAGGCCCGGACGCTGGACATGATGGTCCTGGTAGCGGCGGCGGTGGGGGCGGGTTGGCTGTACAGCCTGGTGGTCACGTTCACCGGCGAGGGCGAGGTCTTCTACGAGGCGGCCACGGTCCTGACCACCTTCGTCCTGCTCGGGCACTGGCTGGAGATGCGGGCACGGGGCGGCGCGAACGACGCCGTGCGCACCCTGCTCGAGCTCGCGCCCTCCCAGGCGGTCGTGATCCGCGACGGCCAGCCGGTGGAGGTCCCTACCGCCGAGGTGGTCGTCGGCGACCTGCTGCTGGTGCGGCCGGGGGCGAAGGTCCCGGTCGACGCGGTGGTGGAGGAGGGGGAGTCCGAGGTCGACGAGTCGATGGTCACCGGAGAATCCATGCCGGTGGAGAAGGCGCCGGGCGCGGCCGTGATCGGCGCCTCGATCAACACCACCGGCACCCTGCGGGCCCGGGCCACGAAGGTCGGCGCGGACACCGCTCTGGCGCAGATCGTCAAGTTGGTCCAGGAGGCCCAGAACTCCAAGGCCCCCGGGCAGCGACTGGCCGACCGGGCCGCATTCTGGTTGGTGTTCGTCGCCCTCATCGGCGGGGGGATCACCTTCGCGGTCTGGATGGTTGTCGGCGCCGGGGTGGCCCTGGCGATGCTCTTCGCGATCACCGTCGTGGTCGTCACCTGCCCCGACGCCCTGGGTCTGGCCACCCCGACGGCGATCATGGTCGGCACCGGGCTCGGTGCGCAGCGGGGGGTGCTGTTCAAGAACGCCACCGCCCTGGAGGGGACGGCGAAGATCGACACGGTGGTGATGGACAAGACCGGCACCCTGACCAAGGGCGAACCGGAGGTCACCGACGTCATCGTGGCGGGCATGAGCGAGAACGAGATGCTCGCCCTGGTCGCCGCCGTCGAACGTGAGTCCGAGCACCCCCTGGCCCGCGCCATCGACAGTTATGCCGCTCAGCGCGGCGTGCCCGCGCTGAGCGTGAGCGAGTTCCTCAACGTCCCCGGCCACGGCGCCACGGCCACGGTCGACGGTCGCCGGGTCCTGGTGGGTAACCTCCGCCTCATGACCCGGGAGGACGTCGATCTCGGCGACCTGGCCGAGCAGCGGGACGAGCTGGCCGCGTCCGGGCGCACCGCGGTGCTCGCCGCGGTGGACGGGCACGCGGTGGGCGTCATCGCCCTGGCCGACGCCGCCCGGGAGACGGCCGCCGCGGCCGTCGCGGCCCTGCACGAGGCCGGGATCGAGGTCGTGATGCTCACCGGCGACAACGAGGCCACTGCCCGACGCATCGCCGAGCAGTTGGGCATCGACACCGTCATCGCCGAGGTCCTGCCCGGGGACAAGGCGGACAAGGTCGCCGAGCTGCAGCTGGCCGGCAAGAAGGTGGCGATGGTCGGGGACGGGGTCAACGACGCACCGGCGCTGGCCAAGGCCGACATCGGCATCGCGATCGGTGCCGGGACCGACGTGGCGATCGATACCGCGGACATCGTCCTGATGCGCTCGGACCCCCTGGACGTGTCCGTCGCGCTGCGCATCGGCAAGGGCACGGTGCGTAAGGAGCGCCAGAACCTAGCCTGGGCGATCGGCTACAACGTCATCGCGCTGCCGATCGCCGCCGGGGTGTTCTACCCCGCGTTCGGCCTGATGCTACGCCCGGAGATCGCGGCACTGTCGATGTCCGGCTCCACGGTCATCGTCACCGTCAACGCGCTGCTGCTCAAGCGGCTCAGGCTGCCCGCGCAGCAGGCCCCGGCCGCGCCGGAGCGCGCCGTCCGGGAGCCGGAACCGACCGCACCGGTGCCGGCCGGCACCCGCTGACGGGGCGGGCGTGGACATCCCGGTCGGTACCGTAGCCCCGGCCGCACCGGCCGCACCGGCCGCACCGGCCGCACCGGCCGCACCGGCCGCACCGGCGACCGGGGCGGCCGGGGAACAGCGGCGACCGAAACCGTTGCGCATGCTGTGGATCACCGCCGCCTTGGGGGCATGCTTCGTCGCGATCGATCTGGGCCTGCGCGACGCCCCGCTCCTGTGGTTCGCCGCCCTGCGTGCCCTGGTGGCCGGTGCGGCACTCCTGGCCCTGGGCTCCGTCCAGCGGCGCCCCACCCCCAGCGGCGCGCGTGCCTGGGGGCTGATCACGGTGCTGGGCCTGGTCAACGTCACGGTGGTCTTCGCCGCGATGTTCGCCGGGGTCGCCGGGGGTGCCACCGGCACCGCCGCGGTGCTGGCCAACGCCCAGCCGCTGCTGATCCTCCTGCCCGCCTGGTGGCTCTTCGGCGAGCGGCTCTCGATCCGGACGGCGGCCGCCCTGGGCGTCGGCTTCGCCGGGCTCCTCCTCGTCGCGCTGCCCGGCGGCGGGGGCAGCGGGGCGGCGCTGTCGCTGCTCGCCGCGGCCGCCGTGACCGCCGGCACCCTGCTCTCCCGCCGGCTGGGCGGGCTGGACCTGGTCGTGGCCACCGCGTGGCATCTGCTCATCGGCGGAGCCGGACTGGTGGTCCTCGCGATGGCCGTCGAGGGCGCGCCGGTGATCGCCTGGACTCCCCGCTTCGTCCTCTTGTTGGCGTTCCTGGCCCTGATCGGCACTGCGGCGACCACGGTGGCGTGGTTCACCGAGGTCCGCCGCACTCGGCTCGACATCTTGACCACGTGGACGTTCCTGACCCCGGTCTTCGGTATCACCCTGGCCGCCGTCGTCCTGGGGGAACGCCCGGGCGGCTGGACCGCAATCGGCCTGGCTGGCGTGCTCGTGGCCATGGGGATCGCCCTGCGACCACCGCGCCGGGCTCCCGCGCCGGCGCTCGCCGGCCCTACCCACCGGCATGGCGCCGGGAACCCGGTCCGCGGGGCGGGTCGCGACCCCGGGACGGCCACCGCACCTGGCGTTCCGACCGAAGGAGAACCGTGACACACCCGACGACACAGCCGACTCCGTCCACCGCGGCGCCTGCCCCCAGCGGTGCGGTGCCGCCGCAGGAGGCGGTGATCTTCGACATGGACGGCGTCGTGACCGACACCGCCACCCTGCACGCCACCGCATGGCGGCAGCTCTTCGAGACCGTGCTCGCCGACCCTCGGGCGGGCGGGCCCCATGACCCGTTCGACGCGGTGGCGGACTACCGCCGCTACGTCGACGGGCGCTCGCGGGAGGACGGGGTGGCCGCCTTCCTCGCCGCCCGCGGCATCGACATCCCCCGCGGGCGGGTGGATGACCAGGCGGGGACCTGGACCGTGCACGGGCTGGCCGCGCGGAAGAACGAACTCTATCTCGACCTGGTCGCCGAGCGCGGCGCCAAGGGTTTTCCCGGCGCCGTGGACCTGCTCAACCGGCTGCGGGCCGGCGGTGTGCCGGTGGCGCTGGTCACCGCCAGCCGCAACGCCGACGCACTGCTCGCCGCGGCCGGCCTGCAGGGACTCTTCGACGTCGTCATGGACGGCGAAAATGCTGGCGAGCTGGGCCTGGCGGGCAAGCCCGACCCGGCCATGTTCCTGCGGGCGGCCCATCAGCTGGGGGTCGCCCCGGACCGCACTGCGGTGGTGGAGGACGCCGTCGCCGGCGTCCAGGCAGCCCGGAGCGGCGGGTTCGGCCTGGTGGTCGGGGTGGCCCGGGCCGGGCAGCGGGCCGAGCTGGAGACGGCCGGGGCGCACGTCGTCGTCGAAAATGTCGGTCAGCTCGACCTCGGGGCACTGCGCGCGGACCCCTGGACCCTCGTCTACGAAGGGTTCGACCCCGCCCACGAGGGTCACCGCGAGGCGCTGACCACGCTGGGCAACGGCTATCTCGGTACCCGGGGCGCCGCCCCGGAGCGCGCCCCGGACGGGGTGCACTATCCCGGCACCTACCTGGCCGGCGTCTACAACCGGCTGGTCTCGAACGTTCACGGCCGCCAGATGGAGGACGAACACCTGGTCAACGCACCCAACTGGCTACCGCTGGACGTGCGCACCGATGCGGGGGGACGGTGGTCCGCCGGTAATCTCACCACCTCACGGGAGCGGCGAGAGCTGGACCTGCGCCGAGGGATCCTGACCCGCACCGCGGTACTCACCGACGTCGCCGGGCGCCGGCTGCGCCTGACCCAGCGGCGGCTCGTCTCGATGGCCCGGCCCCACCTGGCGGCCCTTCAGACCACGCTCGTGGCGCAGGGATGGGCCGGGACCGTGCAGGTGCGGTCGGGGACCGACGCGGGGGTGGTCAACGCCAACGTCACCGAGTACGCCGCCCTGGCCAACCGCCACCTGCGCACCACCGGCGCGGAGGAGGTCGGGGCCGGCACGTTCGTGGTGGAGGTGGAGACGACCCAGAGCCAGGTGCGGATCGCGACCGCCACGCGCACCAGCGTCAGCGGGTCCGCGCCGGGCGGCACCGCCGAGCACGACGGGGAGTTCTTCGCCCAGGTCTTCGACCTGCCGCTCCAGGACGGCGAACCGGTCACCATCGACAAGACCGTCGCCGTGTTCACCTCCAAGGACCCGGCGATCGCCTCCCCGCGGCTGGCCGCACTGGGCGAACTCGATGCGGCCCCGGGCGGGTTCGACGACCTCCTGCCCGCGCACGAGGCGGCCTGGGCGCGGCTGTGGGAGCGTTTCGGTGTCGCCCTGGAGGCCGACACCCAGACCCGGCTCGTGATCAACCTGCACGCCTTTCATCTCCTGCAGTCGCTCTCCGCGCACACCGCGGCCCTGGACGCCGGGGTCCCGGCCCGCGGGCTGCACGGGGAGGGCTACCGGGGGCACGTCTTCTGGGACGAGATCTTCGTCCTGCCGGTGCTCACCGCCCACCTGCCCCGAGTCAGCCGCGGCCTGCTGGAGTACCGCTGGCGGCGTCTGGACGCCGCCCGCCGGGCGGCCACCCAGGCGGGCCTGCCCGGGGCGATGTTCCCCTGGCAGAGCGGCAGCGACGGGCGCGAGGAGACTCCCGTGACGCTGTTCAACACCCGCTCGGAGCGGTGGATGCCGGACAACTCCCGCCGGCAGCGCCACGTGGGCCTCGCCGTCGCGGTCAACGCCTGGGAGTACTACCAGGCCACGGGCGACGTCACCTGGCTCGCCGAGCGCGGCGCCGACCTCATCATCGAGGTCGCCCGCTTCTTCACCGCCCTGGCGAGCTACGACGCCGCCACGGACCGGTACCACCTCGCCGGCGTGATGGGCCCGGACGAGTACCACGACGGCTACCCCGACGCCCCCGGACAGGGCCTGGCCGACAACGCCTACACCAACGTCCTGACCGCCTGGGTGTGCCGCCGGGCCGTGGACGTGCTCGCCGCCGTCGCCGGACACGGGTGTGACGACCTCCACGCCCGCCTGGGCATCCGCTCGGCGGAACCCGCCGCGTGGGAGCACGTGAGCCGGCGCCTGGCCGTGCCCTTCCTCCCCGACGGCGTCATCGCCCAGTTCGACGGCTACGCGGACCTCGCCGAGCTGGACTGGGACCGCTACCGGCGCACATACGGCAACATCGGCCGCCTCGACCTCATCCTCGAGGCCGAGGGCGACTCCACCAACCGGTACAAGCTCGCCAAGCAGGCCGACGTCCTCATGCTGATCTACCTCCTGGGTCCCGACGGGCTGCGGGGCATGCTGGACCGGCTGGGCTACCCCACCACCCACCAAGCGATGGTGCGCACAGTGGACTACTACCTGGCCCGCACCGCGCACGGTTCCACCCTGAGCCGGGTCGTGCACGCCTCCGTCCTGGCCCGCCTCCGTCCGGACCGCGGGTGGGCCATCTTCCGGGACGCCCTGGCCGCGGACCTGGACGACACCCAGGGCGGGACGACCCGGGAGGGCATCCACCTCGGTGCCATGGCCGGCACCCTGGACATCATCACCCGCGCCTTCGCCGGCCTGGACACCGAGGGCGCCGTCGTCGTCCTGGACCCCGCCCTGCCGGCCGGGCTGCACGCCCTGCGGTTCGGCGTGCAGCACCGTGGCCAACGCCTCCGGGTCGTGATCGACGACGACACCCTGAGCGTCACTGCCGAGCCGTGCGCGGCCGACCCGCGGGTCCGCCTGCGGGTCGGTGGGCACGAGGCCGCCCTGGTGGCGGGCACCAGTCGGCGCTTTCGCCGCGCGGGCGACACGTGGCAACTCGAGGAGCTGGGCCGACCCGGGCAGTCGGCGGCGTGCCACCTCGGGGGGTGAACCCGGCGAGCGCATCCCAGACTCCTCGGCGCAAGTCCCGCCTGGGTGGGGTGCGCCGGTTCGTCGCCACCGAGAACACCGGTGCCCTGGCCCTGCTGACGGCCACCCTCATCGCCCTGGTGTGGGCGAACTCCCCCTGGGCGGCCTCGTACGAGGCGCTGTGGACGGCCCGGATCGGCGCCCATGTCGGCCGGATCGACCTGACGCTGCAAACCCGGGACTGGGTCAACGAGGGACTGATGGCCGTCTTCTTCTTCGTCGCCGGCCTGGAAGTGCGACGCGAGCTCGACATGGGCGACCTGCGCGAACGGCGGCGGGTCGCCCCCGTGGTCCTCGCGGCCCTTGGCGGGATGATCGTACCGATCCTGCTCTACCTCGCCCTCAACGCCGGCGAGCCGTCCGCACGCGGGTGGGGCATCGTCATGGGTACCGACACCGCCTTCGCCCTCGGCGTCCTGACCCTGGTGCGCGGCGCCTCCCCACCGGTGCGCGCATTCCTGCTCACCCTGGTGATCATCGACGACGTCGTCGCGCTCACCGTCATCGCCCTGGCCTACACGAACGACCTGTCGGTCCCCTGGCTCCTGGCCGCCCTGGCGCTGTTCGGTCTCGTCCTGGTCCTGCGGGCACTGAGGGTCCGCCACGGCGTTCCCTATCTTCTGACCGGCGTTGCGGTGTGGGCCGCGACGCTGGCCTCCGGGATGGAGGCGACCGTCGCCGGGGTGGCCCTGGGCGTGGTCTTCACCGCCTACCCACCCGCCCGCGCCGGGCTGCGCCGTGCCGGCGCGGTCTGGCGCCAGTTCCGCATGGCCCCCTCGCCCGCACTCGCCCGCCAGGCGGGCCAGGCCATGGTCCGTGCCATCTCGCCCAACGAGCGGTACCAGCACCTCTTCCACCCCTGGGCCAGCTACCTCGCCGTGCCGCTCTTCGCCCTGGCCAACGCCGGGATCCCGCTGGGCGCCGACACCATCGGTCGCGCCGCGACCTCGCCGATCACGCTCGGGATCGTGGCTGGGCTTGTGGTCGGCAAGCTCGTCGGCATCACCGCTACGACATGGTTGGTCACCCGCCGTTGGTGCGGGGCATACCCGCTGGCGCTGCCATGGCCTTCGCTCGTGGGGGCCTCGAGTGTGGCCGGCATCGGATTCACCGTCTCGCTGCTCATCGCCGACATCTCCTTCACCGGGACCGACCTGCAGGACGCGAAGGCCGGGATCCTCGCCGCGTCCGGGCTCGCCGCCGCGCTGGCCTGGGTCGCCTTCCGAGTCATTGAACGCCTGCCCCGATCCCTGCGCTCGGCCGGCGCGGGCCGCCTCGCCCCACCGCTGAGCGACCTGGCCGAACCGATCGACCCCGACGTCGACCACCTCCTGGGCTCGCCCGACGCACCGGTCACACTCGTGTGGTACGGCGACTTCGCTTGCCACCATAGTGCCGCGGTACACCCGGTCGTGGACCACTTGCGACAAGCATCCGCCGACGACCTGACCGTGGTCTTCCGTCACCTGCCCATCCCGGAGATCCATCCCCACGCCCAACTCGCCGCCGAGGCGGCCGAGGCCGCCACCGTGCAGGGAAAGTTCTGGGGCATGCACGCCACCCTCTTCGACCACCACGATGCCCTCACCCCGCGCGACCTCGTCCGCTACGCCACCACGCTCGGGCTCGACCCCGACCGGTTCACCGCCGACCTCGTAGCGCGCCGGCACGCCCTGCGCGTGGAACGCGACGTCGCGAGCGCCGACGACAGCGGCGCCGCCGGGACGCCCACGTTCTTCATCAACGGCCGCCGACACACCGGCGCCCACGACCACGCCGCCCTGTCGGCGGCGATCCGCCGTGCGCACCAGACGTCCCTGGCCCGGGGCCGATCAGCATCGCAGCAGCCGCTGTGAGGTCGACCCCTTCCGCCAACACCAGGCCGTTGCCGGTCCCGGGGCCGATCAGCATCGCAGCAGCCGCTGTGAGACCAGCGGCCGGCCGGCAGGTGGTTTCGCGCGCCGGTGCGGCTGATGCCGCTAGCGCTCGAGCATCCACCCGTGCGGGGCAACCAGGCTCTCAGCCCCGGTCGGCCCCCACGAGCCCGGCACGTACGGCAGCGGGGTGGGGCGTCGGGGTCCCTGCAGCGGAGCGAACGCGGTGAAGGCCGCGCGCAGGCAGTGCGACGTGGTGAACAGCGACCGGTCCCCGGCCAGCACGTCGTTGATCAGCGAGGCATAGGCGGAGATCGGTTCCCCGCCCGGCACGTCGGCGAGGCTGAGGCGGGTGCGTCCCAGGGAGAGCGACGGATCCGGGCCGGGGGTGTTGAGCGTGACACCGAGGGTGATCGCGCCCGGGCCGCTGAAGTCGATCTCGATGGTGCTGGGCTCGTCGATCGCGCCGGCGAGGGGACCGTCCGGGCGTCGCATGATCAACGTGATGCGCTGGGCCTTGCGGGCCATGCGTTTGCCGGTGCGGAGCACGAACGGCACCCCCCGCCACCGGTCGGTGTCGATCCACAGCCGGGCGGCGACGAAGGTGTCCTGCGTGGAGCCGACCGCGACGCCGTCGATATCGGTGTACCCCTCGAACTGCCCCAGCACGACGTCCGTCGCCGGGTCCAGCGGCCGGAACGCCGCCATGACGGCATCACGCGCGGCGATCACCGCGCGCGGGTCGCGCACGTCTGCCGGTGGATCCATCGCCACCTGGCTCGCGACGTGGAACAGGTGGGTGACGAGCATGTCCAGGGCCGCGCCGGTGGCGTCGTAGAACCCGGCGCGCTGGGCGACGTCGAGATCCTCGGGCACATCGATCTGCACCTGCTCGATCGCGTGGGCGTCCCACTGCGACCCGAACATGGGGTTGGCGTACCGCAGCGCATAGATGGCCTGCACCGCCTGCTTACCGAGGAAGTGGTCGATGCGGAAGACCTGCTCCTCCGTCAGCACCTCTTCGACCAGGGCGTTCAGCGCCTCGAAGTCGGCGAGCGACGTGCCGTAGGGCTTCTCGTACACCACACGGGCGCCCGCGGCAAGGCCGTGGCGTCCCAGCCCGCGGGTGATGGCCGGGTACGCCGCTGGCGGGACGGCCAGGAAGTGCACCACCAGCGGTTCGTCGGCACCCTCGTCGCTCAGCTCGCGACGGGCCTGCGTCAGGGCTGCGGGCAGCGCACCGGGATCGGCGTCCGTGAACCCGCCCCCGGCGTACCGCACCCGGCGGGAGACCTCGGGCCAGTCCTCGGGCAGCCCGGTCCCACTGCCGAGGAGGGAGTCCTTCAGCCTGGCCCGGAACCGATCGTCGCCCCACGGATCCGTGGCGCAGCCGATCAGGCGCCACCGCTCGGGCAGGAGCCCGCGCTCGTGCAGCTCGACGAGGGCGGGCATCACCATGCGGCGGGCCAGGTCACCGGTGGCGCCGAACAGGACGACGATCACGGCGGTGGGTCGGGTAGGAGTGACGGTGTTCATCCCGGCAGCCTAAGCGCACCGCCCCTCCATCCAGCTTTCGGCACGGGCACCGATGCGTGGTCGCGGCCGGCGCCTCCGTAGACGGTCAGGCCGTGGGCGTGGAACTGTCTACGCACGCGCTCGACGAGCTCACGGGTGGGTGGGCGTGTGTCGCGGAGTTGGTAGTCCATGCCGAGTCGGTCCCACTTGTCCCGGCCCAGTCGTGATCAGCAGCCTCGATCTGAGCGTGGCCACCGTGGCCGTGGTGGTGGACGCGCAGGTTGAGCACGGCGCGGACTCGCCCGGACCGGTGCCAGAACGCGGTGAACGACCGGCTCCCGGGCTCTCCGCGGACGACGATCTCCCCGGGCAGGAGCGGGTCTCCCCAGGGTTTCGTACCTCGGGTCATCCGACTGCAGCAGGCCGTCTGCGACGACGCCGTCGGAGACCTCGGCCCCGATCCACCCACCGCCGACAACGAGGACGTGCCCGACGCGAC
>NZ_JBTSDU010000035.1:0-24477 GCF_054605595.1 Georgenia sp.
CGCCGGCGGGTGGCGGAGCGCTTCATCGACATGGCCTGACGCGCCGCCGCGGCCGTCGTTACCGGGGCGCACGCCGGCGGGTGGCGGAGCGCTTCATCGACATGGCCTGCGCCCGGGGTGAAGGTCGAGGGTCGAGACCGGCACGACTGGTTGCCGTGCCCCGCACGGGGACATGCCGATGCCGTTCCCGAGCGTGCTGGGGCACGAGGGAGCCGGCGTCGTCGAGAAGGTCGGCCCCGGCGTCGAGGACGTCGCGCCGGGCGACGAGGTCGTCATCGGCTGGCCCTCGTGCGGGGTGTGCACCAACTGCCTGGACGGCCAGCCGCGGTACTGCCTCCGCAGCGGTGCAGCGCTCGTCTCGGGCCGCCGGTTCAAGGGCGAGACGGCCGGCACGACCGCCTACAGCCGCCCGGGTGGCGGGGAGCTCAACGGCCACTTCTTCGGCCAGTCCTCGTTCGCGACCTACTCGATCGTGACGGCGGACGGGGTGGTCGAGGCGCCGGCCGGGGTGCCGCTGGAGCTGCTCGGGACCCTCGGCTGCGGCATCGGCACCGGTGCCGGCGCCGCGCTGAACGAGACCCGGCCGGGCCCGGGCTCCTCGCTCGTCATCTTCGGGGCGGGCGCCGTCGACCTCGCCACGATCATGGCCGCTCGGAACACCCCCGCGACGACGATCATCGCCGTCGACCACCACGACAACCGGCTAACGCTGGCCATGGAGCTCGGCGCCGCGCACACGATCAACTCGGGGAACACCGACGTCGTCGCCGAGGTTGCCCGGATCCCCGGCGGCGCCGCCGACTTCGCCTATGACTGCACCGGTGTCATCGCCGTCATCGAGACCGCGGCGCAGTGCGTGGGCATGCTCGGCACCCTCGTGCTCGTCGGTGGTGCGCCCGTCGGCGCGAGCTTCAGCCTCGACCACCTCAGCACGCTCTGGGGCAAGCGCGTGATCGGGATCCTCGGCGGCGCCGGCCGCACGGGCCGGTTCATCCCCGCATTGGCCGAGCTGTACCAGCAGGGCCGCTTCCCGTTCGACAAGCTCGTGCGGTTCTACGACTTCGAACGGATCGAGCGGGCGCCGGCTGCCTCGAGGTCCGGCGAGGTCATCAAGCCGATCGTGCGCATGCCTCGGTAGGTGCTGGCGAGCGTGTCGCAGCGGGTGGCATGCGGGGTTCCGATCGGGTGGCCCAGGTGAAGACTTTGGCTACCGGGTGCCCTACGTGAAAACTTCGGACTGACTATCCTGTCGAAGTTTTCACGTAGGTGATGTGCTCGGCCGGGTGCGGGCGACGGCGAGGTCGGTCGCGACCTCCTTGTTCCGCGGCCGCGGGACGAGGCCGGGGTCGATGCCGTGCGCGATGGCTGATCAGTGGCCTGGGGTGGACGGGCCACCGACCGCCGGGCCACCGCCGGCCGGGCCCCCGCCGGCCGGGCCACCGCCGGCCGGGCCACCGCCGGTCGTGCCGCGCTCGACGGCGACGAGCTCACGCAGAGCGGGGGCCACCTCCTGGCCGAACACGGTGAGCGTGGCGGCGTCGTCGCCCATGAGGATGAAGGCGCTCACGCCATGCTCGAGGGTGAGCCGGGCGAGCTGGTCGACCCACTGCTCGGGCGGGCCCACCAGCAGCCGTTCGCCGGCCTGGTCGGTGAACTGGCCGCCGATGTTGAGCAGGCGGCGCACCGCCCGTGGGTCGCGCCCGGCCTTGGTGGCGGCGGCGTCGATGATCTCGTTGGCCTCGGTGAGCTCCTGCAGCGACTTCAGGTAGGCGAGCGAAGGCAGCCACCCGTCGGCCTTGCGCCCGATGAGACGAAGCATGCGTGGCTTGTAGGCGCCGAGCCAGATGGGGATCTCGTGCGCGGGCGCCGGGCCCCGCTTCGCGCCGTCGACCCGGTAGTACGTACCGTCGACGACGAAGCGCTGCGGGTTCGTCGCGTCCCAGATGCCGCGCATGATGTCGATCGCCTCGCTGAGTGCGTCGACGCTCTGGCCGGGGGTGCGGCGCCGCCCGCCCATGGCCTCGATGGCGTCCCAGAACCCACCGGCTCCCAGGCCGAGTTCGAACCGGCCGCCGGAGAGGAGGTCCACGCTTGCGGCCGAGCGGGCCAGCACAGCCGGCGGACGCAGCGGCAGGTTCAGGACGTTGCCGGAGAGGTGGATGTGTTCGGTGCTGGCGGCGACATAGCTCAGCAGGGTCCACGTGTCGAGGAACCCGGGCTGGTACGGGTGGTCCTGGAACGTCACCAGGTCCAGGCCGGCCGCCTCGGAGGCCTGCGCGAGTGCGACGACGCGGGCGGGGTCGGCGTTGCTCGGGGTGATGAAGGACCCGAGGATCAGGTCGTGTCCGTAGTCCGTCATGGTTCCTTCTCGGGGTTGTGGGTGTGGGGTCGGCCGGGCCGGTGGTGGGCGGGCCGGCGACCTGTCGGAAGGCGCGCCGGTCAGGGGTGCGCCGGCTCCAGCGTCAGGGCCGCCTCGAGGGGGCGCGGACGTGCGGGAGGGAGAGGGCGACGGTGCCGGGCGACCGTGCCCGTACGCCTCGGGGCCATGACCTCGACGGCCAGGCCGACGTCGGCCGGGTCGCGGGCGGTGCCGGTGCGGGCGTCGTACCCGGTGCACGGGGCCTGGCGCGCGACGGCGGTGCCGACGCGGCCGGCACCGCGGATGCCGATGGTCCGGCCATGTTCCACCACCTTCGCTCCTGCCGTCGAGGATGCCGCCCGACAGGCTGTCGAACAGACGCTTTGCAGATGGGACATGCTGTTCAACCGCACGGCCGTGCCCGGTGTTCCGCCCTGAGCACGACCCCTGACCACGTCCCAACGCGACGGCGGCGAGTTCGACTGGTGGCTCGGCGTGGTGCTGCGCACCTCATGCTCCACCTCGATGAGCGACGGGCTCGGCGACCTGCCGCACGGCCGGCGCGGCTACCAGATCCTCAGCACCGTGGTCCGCGGTGACCCACCCGGCCAGTTCACGCTCGCCGTGCACCTGGGCATCGACCGCACGGTCATGACGGACCTCGTCGAGGCCGCGCTCATCGACGACCTCGGCGAGGCCTCCCCCGCGCCCCAACCCCGCCGCCATTCGCCGAACAGGTCCTGATGCTCCACATTCGGCCAGAACGGAGCAGTAGGGCCTGTTCGACGCCGGGGTGGCAGCGCGGAGTCCCTCAGCCGTGCAGGGGTAGCACGAGCTCGGTGAGCCCGCCCTCGGTCACCCGCACAGGGATGCCCCAGTCCTGGGCCGCGAGGTGGCAGGCCGGGAACTTCACGGCGGGATCGGCGTCGCAGGAGGCCGCGCGGGCGGTGACGGACAGGACGGTCTCGCCGGCACCAGGGCCAACACCTGCATCAGTGCCCGCACCGGCCCCGGCGGCCCCGCGGGCGGCCGTGCCAGTGGCCAGGCCCGCACCAGGGCCAACACCTGCATCAGTGCCCGCGGCGGCGCTGGCGCCGGCACCGAGTGTGATGACTCGCTCGAGGTCGGTCCCGGTCCCGGAGCCCTCGAGCAGCTCGCCCGGCCCGGAGAGGGATACGGAGACCTGGGTCGACGGCCCGAACCGGTCGTCGCGCTTCTGCCCCGCCGGCGGGGTGAAGACCACGCGCAGCGTGAACGTCGGGGCGACCTCGGTGACGGCCCGGCGGGTGCGGTGGGCCGCGCCGTCGTGGCGGTGCCCGCGCCCACCGAGGGCGAGGCGGGTGAGGCGGTGGGCAGCGGACTCGACGACGACGAGCTGCTCCCCGACCACGATCAGGCCGGAGGGCTCGGCCAGGTCGGTCGCCAGCGTGGAGAGCTCGGCGTCGGCGGGATCGTAGACGCGGACGGCGCCGTTGTAGGTGTCGGCGACCGCGATGGTGCCGTCGGGCAGCACCGCCACGCCGAGGGGGTGCTGCAGGAGGGCCTGGTCCGCCGCCCCGTCGCGGTGGCCGAACTCGAAGAGCCCATGACCCACGACGCTGCGCACCCGGGCGTCATCGTGGGTGACGGTGAGCCGGCGCAGGGCGGAGGTCTCGGCATCGGCAAGCCAGATCGCGCCGTCGCCGTCAGCGACCAGGCCGGAGGGCTGGGCGAACCAGGCCTCCTGCGCGCCACCGTCGAGGAGGCCCTCGTTCGTGGTGCCGGCGAGGTGGCGGAGCTCGCCGGCGACCGGGTCGAACGCCCACAGCGTGTGGTTGCCGGCCATGGCGACGACGAACGCCCCGGCGGCCTCGGACCAGGTGACGTCCCACGGCGAGCTGAGCCGCAGGGCGCGAGGGTCGGTGCCCGTACCGTTGTCCGGGCCGCCGACCATGAACTGGGCGCCGGTTCCGGCGAGCGTGGTGACGGTCCCGTCGACGAGGCGCACCCCGCGGAGGAGGTGGTTGACGGTGTCGGCCACGACGACGTCGTAGCCGAGGCGGTCCCGCAGTTCGGTGGGGACGAGGGTGAGGCCGTTGGGCTCGCTGAAGCGGGCGACGTCGGCGGCGCCGTCGGTGCGGCCGCGCTCCCCGGTGCCGATACGGCGAATGAGCGTCTCGCCGTCGGGCGCCAACTCGGTGAGCTGGTGATGCCCGGCGTCGGCGACGAGGAGGTTCCCGCCGGGCAGCTCAACCACTTTGGCGGGGAAACGCAACGTGGAGGGGACCGGCTCGGAGGCGACGTACGGACCGTCGCCGCGGTGGAGCGTGCCCGCCGCCTCGTGCTCGGTGACCAGCTGCCCGACGAGGAGCTCGAGGTTGGCGGCGTGCCCCTCGCCCGCCATCGTGGCGACGATGTAGCCCACCGGGTCGACGACGACGAGCGTCGGCCAGGCGCGCGCGGTGTAGGCGTCCCAGGTGACCAGCTGCGGGTCGTCGAGCACGGGGTGGGCGACGCCGTAGCGCTCGACGGCGGCGACAAGGGCGTCGGGGTCGGCCTCGTGGACGAACTTCGGGGAGTGGACACCGATGATCACGAGGACGTCACGGTGACGCTCCTCGAGCTCGCGCAGCTCGTCGAGGACGTGCAGGCAGTTGACGCAGCAGAAGGTCCAGAAGTCGAGGACGACGATCTTGCCGCGCAGGTCCGCGAGCGTGACGTCCTGCCCGGCCGTGTTCAGCCAGCCGCGCCCGACGAGCTCGGCGGCGCGGACGCGAGCGGGTCGGGTCTGGTTCGTCGTCATGGACCGAGGGTCTCATCACGGGCGCCGGCGGCGCGTTCCCGAACTGCCGCCGTCTCACGATTCACCCCCGCGCGACGCGGCGGGCGACGCCGGTGACACCGGACGCACGGACGAGCGTCTGGCCCGGAGCGACCATCGCCTGATCGCGGGCACGCGTGACGCCGGCGGGCATCAGCCCGCCGGCGTCACGTCAGCACCCAGGGCGCCGGTTCGTCAGACACCCACCGTCGCACGGTTGGGACGGCCGACCTCGGGGGCTGCGGGCAGCGCGCCGAGCACCGCCTCCACACTCGTCTTCGCGTCGCCGAAGCACATGGCCGTGTTGTCCTTGAAGAACAGCGGGTTCTGCACGCCGGCATACCCGGGGTTCATGCTCCGCTTGAACACCACGACCAGTCCGGCGTCCCACACGTGCAGCACCGGCATCCCGGAGATCGGCGATCCGGGCTCCATCGCGGACGGGTTGACGGTGTCGTTGGCGCCGATGACCAGGACGACGTCGGTGCTGGCGAGGTCGTCGTTGATCTCGTCCATCTCCAGCACGACGTCGTAGGAGACGTTCGCCTCGGCGAGCAGCACGTTCATGTGCCCAGGCAGACGCCCGGCGACGGGGTGGATGCCGAAGCGGACGTTCGCCCCGCCGGCCTGGAGCCTCTTGGTGAGCTCGGCCACGGGGTACTGCGCCTGCGCCACGGCCATGCCGTAGCCGGGGACGATGACGACGCTGCGTGCCCCGGCGAGCGCCTCGGCCACCTCGCTCGTGCTCAGCTCGCGGTACTCACCCTCCTCGGTCGGGGCCGCGGTCGACGCGGTGTCGCCGAAGCCGCCCAGGATCACCGACACGAACGACCGGTTCATCGCCCGGACCATGATGTAGGACAGGATCGCACCGGAGGAGCCCACGAGAGCGCCGGTGACGATCAGGATCGTGCTGTCCAGCATGAACCCGCTGAAGGCGGCCGCCCAGCCGGAGTAGGAGTTCAGCATCGAGATGACCACCGGCATGTCCGCGCCGCCGATGGCGGCGACCAGGTGGATGCCGAGCAGCAGCGCCAGGACGGTCATGATGGCCAGCGGCGCCGCGGCGTGGGTGGGGACGAACCAGAAGGCGAGCGCGGTGATGGTGACCACGACGCCGAGGTTGAGCCAGTTGCGCCCGGGCAGCATCAGCGGCGACGAGGAGAACTTCCCGGAGAGCTTCCCCCAGGCGACGATCGACCCGGTGAGGGTCAGGGCGCCGATGAAGATGCCGATGTAGACCTCGCTGAGGTGGAACGTGTCGGAGTTGCCCTCGAGGTAGGCGTTGTAACCGACCAGCACGGCAGCCAGGCCCACGAAGCTGTGCAGCAACGCGATCAACTCCGGCATCCCGGTCATCTCGACCTTGGTCGCCCTCCGGACACCGATGACGGCGCCGAGGAGGACGGCGACCAGCAGCATGCCGAGGGCGCGGGTGCTGAGGGAGGGCGCGCCGTCGGCCGGGTCGAGGACGCTGACGATGGTGGCGGTCACGGCCAGGACCATCCCGAGGATACCGAAGGCGTTGCCCCGCCTGGACGTCTCGAACCTGCTCAGGCCTGCGAGCGCGAAGATGAACAGCAGGCCGGAGACGATGTAGGTCGCGCTGACGAAGTTGGCCATTTCACGCCTTCCGGAACATGGTGAGCATGCGCTGGGTCACGGTGAACCCACCAAAGATGTTGATGCTGGCGAGCAGCACGGCCACCGCCGAGATGACCTGCACCGCGAGGTTCTCGCTCGTCAGCTGCGTGATCGCGCCGACGATGATGATGCCACTGACGGCATTGGTGACGCTCATCAGCGGGGTGTGCAGGGCGGAGGTGACGTTCCAGACCACGTAGTACCCCACCACGATGGCGAGCACGAACACCCCGACGAGTTGCACGAGCGCGGGCGGGGACGCCGTCAGCAGCGCGATGAGTGCCACCGCCCCGAGGGCGACGAGGCCGAAGGAGTAGTACCAGGGGCGCGGCGCCTTGGCCGGCTCCGGCTCTGCGACAGGCACCGGGGTGGCCGCCACGGCGGGTGCGGGGGCGACGGAGACCTGGACCGGCGGCGGCGGGAACAGCGTCTGTCCGTCGTGGGCGACGGTCATGGTCCGCACGATCTCGTCGTCGAGGTCGAGGACGAACCCGCCGTCCTTGCCGGGCGTCATGAGGGTGAGCGCGTTGACCAGGTTGGTGCCGTAGAGCTGGGAGGCCTGCCCGGGCAGCCGCCCGGCCAGGTCGAGGTAGCCGATGATCGTCACACCGTTGTCGGTCGTGTACGCCTCGCCCGGGCGGGTCAGCTCGCAGTTGCCGCCGCCGGCGGCGGCCAGGTCCACGATCACGGAGCCGTTCTTCATCGTGGCGACCATCTCGGCGGAGATCAGCCGCGGCGAGGCCTTGCCCGGGATGGCGGCCGTGGTGACGACGATGTCGACCTCGCGGCACTGCTCGGCGTACAGCTCCGCGGCGCGCACGTTGTAGTCGTCGCCCATCTCGGTGGCGTAGCCGTCCGTGGAGATCTGCTGCTCCGCGGCGCGCACGTGGAGGAACTCGCCCCCCATGGACTCGACCTGCTCCGCCGTCTCCGGGCGCACGTCCGTCGCGCGCACGATGGCGCCCAGGTTCTTCGCCGCCCCGATCGCGGCCAGGCCGGCGACGCCGGTCCCCGCGACCAGGACCTTGGCCGGGGGCACCTTGCCTGCGGCGGTCACCTGACCGGTGAAGAACCGGCCGAACACGTACGAGGCCTCCACCACCGCCCGGTAGCCGGAGATGTTCGCCATCGAGGAGAGGGCGTCCATGGACTGGGCGCGGCTGATGCGGGGCACCATGTCCATCGACAGTGCGGTCACGCCGCGCCGGGTGAGCGCCTCGACCAGGTCGGGGTGCTGGCGCGGGCGCAGGAACGTGATGAGCACCGACCCTGGTCGCAGCGCCGCGATCTCGGCGTCGTTGGGCTCGTTCACGGCCAGGACGACGTCGCTGGACCATACGCCCGAGGTGTCGACGATCAGGGCGCCGGCGTCCTCGTAGGCGTCGTCGGTGGCGTTCGCCAGCGCACCCGCGCCGCGTTCGACGACGACGACGTAACCGAGACCGACCAACGCCGGCACCGTCTTGGGGGTGGCAGCCACCCGGGTCTCGCCGGGTAGGGACTCCCGGGGGATCCCGATCCGCATCGGCCTGACCATAAAGACTCCTTCGCGTTCCTCGACGGAGCCTCGGGGTTGTCGTGCGCCGTCGCTAGGATGACCGTAAGTGCCCGCGATGACATCGCTCGCAGGTGTACCGGGCCCTGGGATGAGGGTAGGCGCCCGTGGGAGCACGATCTGGGACCTTTTACCCCTTGTGCCGCGGGAGGCGGTGTGCGCGGTGTCCTCACCGCCGGCCTCGTCGAACTGGACGGGCGCGTACCCGAGGTGGATCGGCGTCGTCCGCTCGACCTTGCGGGGGTGGGCACCGGCCCCCGTGCTCATCAGGGAGCTCCGCTGCTGAGCGGCACCGACCAGCACTGTTGCTACGACGCCATGGCACCGTCTCCGCCTACCGCGCCATGTCGACGAAGCGCGAGTAGTGACCCTGGAACGCCACGGTCACGGTGTCGGTGGGCCCGTTGCGGTGCTTCGCCACGATGAGGTCGGCCTCGCCGGCGCGCGGGGACTCCTTGTCGTAGGAGTCCTCACGGTGCAGCAGGATCACGACGTCCGCGTCCTGCTCGAGACTGTTGTGGACCGCGATGCCGTTGGCGATGAAGTTGTGACTGCCTGCGACCGTGGCGTCATAGACCTCCTCCTCGCCCGCCGGCTCGATGGAGACGACCCGGTCCCACAACAGGTCGTTGGTCGCCAAGATCTCCAGCTCATCGCGCTCCAGCACCGCCGCGACGCGACCCAGCCGCTCTCTCGATGGCGCAGTCTCGGCGGGCGCGCCGCCGCCGCGCCGGGTACCGGTCCCGGCCTGGAAGGCCCGGTGGGCCGACCCCTGGTCGGCAAGGATCTGGCGCACGTCGTGCCAGACCTCCAGCGGCACGGTATCGGCGTTCGTCTTCACCTTGATGTCTTTGATGCGCTCGAGCAGAACAGCCGCGGTCTTTCCGCGCGCACCGTGTACCCCGATCCGCTCGAGGAACACGCGCTGCTCCTCCGGCCCACAGATCTCCACCGAGTGGCCGGCACGAGAGCCGGCCTTCGTCGAGGCCGAGATGCGTGCGTCGATGCCGAACCGTAGGAGCAAGGTGGCGACGTCGTCGGCCAACCGCCGCGAGGCCGTCGCGTAGCACACCCGGCCACCACGACCGTTCGGGGTGAGCATGATCGACCCGTCGGTCGCCCACAGGTGTCGCAGGAACAGCGCGACCTGCCGCTTCGGGAGGTGGAACACCTCCTCGGGGACGACCTTCTCGTAGCCCCGCGTCCCCAGGAGCCCCGCCCTGTCGAGCCACCGCGCGAACGGGTGCTGCTGACCGCGGGCAAGGCGGTCGGCCGCCGGGAGCCGGGAGCCGGTGCACCGCGCGACTGCGTACTCGTCCCGGACGGGTGTGGTGCCGAAGACCCCCGCCGTGTCGCCGGCTGCGGCCAGGCCCTCCTCGTCGATCGAGGCGTAGCGGATCGGCTGTGGGTGGAGGAACGACCCGTCGCCGAGCAGGTGCGCGAGCATGACGACCCGACGGTCGTCCCAGAGCGCTTCCTGCTCCGGGGCGGGGACATGGCGCGGTACGCCGATCCGCGAGCCCGCTTCGAGCTCATCGAGCGCGGTCCACCCGTCGTAGGTCAGGAAGGGGTGGTTGCCCGTGGCGGTGATCTCCCGGCCCGAGGCCATCTTCATCCGGAAGACCGGTTTGGTCCCGGTGGTGAAGACCGAGGTGATGTGTCGGCGCACGTACTTCAGGCGGTCGTCGAGAGCCCAGACCGGCACGCCCTTCGCGCCGGAGGCGAAGAGCTCGCCCAAGGTGATCTCGGCGCCCGTGTCAGCACGCATGACGCGCGTGTCGGCGGTCAGGCAGCCCGACTCCCGGAGGTCGCTCATCATCGGCCGCTTGTCAGTGCGCTGCTCCGGACCACGGTTGAGCTGGGCGACGGCGATCACCGGCACCTCGATCTCCTTGGCCAGCAGCTTGAGCGCACGGGAGAACTCCGAGACCTCCTGCTGTCGGGACTCGACCTTCTTGCCCGAGCTCATCAGCTGCAGGTAGTCGACCACCACGAGCTTGAGGTCGTACTTCTGCTTGAGGCGGCGGCACTTCGCCCGGATCTCCATGAGAGACATGTTGGGGCTGTCGTCGATGTACAGCGGCGCCTCGGAGACCCGGCTCATGGCCGTGGCCATCCGGGTCCAGTCCTCCTCACGCATCGTGCCTTTACGCATGTTCTGCAGCGGCACCTGCGCCTCCGCCGACAGCAGCCGCATCGTCAGTTCCGTGCGACCCATCTCCAGGGAGAAGATGACCGACGTCTGGTTGTGCTTGATCGACGCCGACCGGCAGATGTCCAGCGCCAGCGTCGAGTTGTGGGTGGGGATCATCGACCGCGACGCGAGGTACAGGTGGCTCGGGTGGGCGATCTGCACGCACCGCACGGGCACGGACCCCACGGCCGCCGCAGCCGTGATCGTCCATCTCCGATCCTCCGTCGAGACGACGTGCGCGGGCTTCCCGCCGCCCCCGAGCACGGTGTCGGCGACCTGGCGCGATGTACGAACCGCCGTCGTCCCGTCCGGGAGGAACTGGGTGAGCCACTGGTGCTCGGCGTCGGCGATGATGCTCGTGCCGTCGTCGAAGGTGATCTCGTAGCAGGGCCGACCCACCATGATCTCGGTGGCTGCGACCACCTTCGTCGGAGTGCCGTCGGCCGCGATGAGCTCGTCGCCGACCTCGACCTCACCCATGGTGGTCCAGCCGGTGGGTGTCGGCAGCACGGTCTCGAGCGCCAACGCCTTGCCGACCGCCGGCCTGGCCGCGATGATCACCATCTGCCCGGGGTGCAGACCGTTGGTCAACGAGTCCAGGTCCGCGAACCCGGTGGGCACCCCGATCATGCCCTCGCCCCGGTCCGCGGCGCGCTCGATCTCCTCCATCGTGAGGTTGATCGTGTCTCGCAGCGGCACGTAGTCCTCGCTGGTGCGCCGCTCGGTGACGGCGTAGACCTCGGCCTGGGCGCTGTTGACGAGTTCGTCGACGTCGCCGCCGTCGGTCGAGTACCCGAGCTGGACGATGCGGGTACCCGCCTCGACCAGGCGGCGCAGCACCGCCTGCTCCCGCACGATGCGGGCGTAGAACCCGGCGTTGGCCGCCGTGGGCACCGAGGAGATCAGCGTGTGCAGATAGGGCGCGCCGCCGATGCGGGCGATCTCGCCGCGCTTGGTCAGCTCCGCCGCGACGGTGACGGCGTCGGCCGGCTCGCCGCGACCGTAGAGGTCGAGGATGGCCTCGTAGACCATCTCGTGCGCGGGTCGGTAGAAATCGTTGCCCCGCAGCTCCTCGACGACGTCGGCGATGGCATCCTTGGACAGCAGCATGCCGCCGAGGACGCTCTGCTCGGCCGCCACGTCCTGCGGCGGCGTCCGGTCGAACGACTCCCGACCACCAACGACCTGCTCGTCGACGAGAGACACACGACCTCCTTCTGCCGGAACCGAACCCCTGGTCCCGTTCTATCGGTCGCCACCCACACGGCGACGCGGGCACCTTTGCTCGCGCCCGGGTGACCGTACGCCGTCGGGCTCGCGTCCAGGAAACCAGGCCTGTGCACATCTCGGCCCCTTCCTGTGGACAATGTGTGGACGCCGACCACCCGCTTGTGCACAGTCGGTGGAGAACTTTGTGGACAACACCGGTGGTGTTCGGCCCGAGCGCGCCAGATCATCGCCACCGGGGCGTGCACAGGCTGTGGACAGAAGGACGGAAGCACATCAGTGGACGACACTCCCGAACCCCGCGGCAACCCTCCACGGGTACCTGAGGGCGAGGTTTCCTCCTCCACCGCACCCACCGGCCGGGCGCTCGACCGCCAGATCCTCGCGCTCGCGATCCCTGCTCTCGGCGCGCTCGTCGCCGAGCCGCTGTTCGTCCTGATCGACTCGGCGATGGTCGGACGTCTCGGCACCGCCGAGCTCGCCGGCCTCTCCCTGTCGTCCACCCTCCTGACCACCGCCGTCGGCGTCTTCATCTTCCTGGCCTACGCCACCACCGCGACCGTCTCCCGCCGCGTGGGCGCAGGGGACCGCGCCGGCGCGGTCTCGGGCGGTGTGGACGGGATGTGGCTGGGCCTGGGCCTGGGCGTCGGCACCGCCGCCGCCCTCTTCGCCGCGGCCCCATGGGTCGTCCACGCCCTGGGCGCACCCCCCGCCGTCGCCCCGCACGCGATCGCCTACCTGCGCTACTCGGCCCCGGGCCTGCCGGGCATGCTCGTCGTGCTCGCCGCCACCGGCACCCTGCGTGGGCTGCTCGACACCCGGTCCCCGTTCGTCGTCGCCGTTGTCGGCGCCCTGGCCAACGTCGGGCTCAATGCCCTGTTCATCTACGGCCTCGGGCTCGGCGTCGCCGGGTCCGGGCTGGGCACCGCCGTCGCCCAGACCGGGATGGGGCTCACCCTCGCCGTGGTCGTGCTGCGTGGTGCTCGCGGCATGGCTGTCGACCTGCGGCCACGCGGGGGTGGTATCTGGTCAGCCGCCCGCACGGGCACACCGCTGATGGTGCGCACGCTCTCGCTGCGGCTGGCGATCCTCGCCACCGTCGCCACCGCGACGTCGCTCGGCGCGGTCACCCTCGCCGCACACCAGGTGGTCAACGCCACGTGGAGCCTGGCCGCCTTCGGGCTCGACGCCCTCGCCATCGCGGCCCAGGCCCTCGTCGGGCGCGGCCTCGGCGCCGGCGACGTGGCGCACATGCGCGCCGTCATGCGCCGCTGCCTGCAGTGGGGCACGGCTGCTGGGGCGCTCATCGGCGTGGTCTTCGCCGCGGGCGGCTGGTGGCTGGCCCCCCTGTTCACCGCCGACGACGACGTGCGCCTCGCCGCCGCCGTCGGGCTCGCCGTCTCCGGGGCCTGCCTGCCGATCGCGGGCTGGGTCTACATGCTCGACGGCGTCCTCATCGGCGCCGGCGACGGTCGCTACCTCGCCTGGGCAGGGCTCGCCACCCTCGTCGTCTACCTCCCGCTCGCCTGGCTGGTCCAGGCGTACGCGCCCGACGGCGTCGTCGGGCTCGCGTGGCTGTGGGCTGCCTTCGGGGGCGCGTTCATGCTCGCCCGGGCCGTGACCACCGGGCTGCGCGCCCGAGGCACGGCATGGATGGTGCTGGGCGCGTAGCTCCGGGCTCGGGCGCCCCGGCCGACGGCCCGCGGCAGCCGGACCGACCCGGAGACGCCGCACGCGCCGGTGGCAACTTCTGGCAACCGGCGTGATGTGCGCCGCTTCCGGTGGAGAGTGCTGGCCAGGTGCCCGCCCCCGCGGCCGATCTCGCTCCGGGGTGCCCGCGCCGTCAACCGCGGGGGGCGGAAGACTCCGGTCTCCCGTGACGTCCTGACGTCCTGACGTCCCAAGGAGACTCAGATGACCAGACGACCGAGGATGCACGCCCTCCTCGCCCTCACCGCCGCCCTCCCCCTGGTGCTCGGCACCACCGGCGCCGCCGCCGGGGCTTCCATCGGGGTGGACGACACCCCCGACCTGCCGTGGATGGACACGGCCCTCGCCCCCGAGGATCGGGCAGCCCTGCTGGTCGACGCGATGACGCTCGACCAGAAGCTCCAACAGCTCACCGGCGCCTTCCCTGAGATCCTCCCCGACCTGCCGGAGTGCTACGGCGCCCGCCACGTCACCGGGATCGAGGAGCTCGCCATCCCGACCCTGCGCATCACCAACGGCCCCGTGGGCGTCGGTCAGAACGACTGCGTCGACCCGTCGCTCGCGACCGACCCGACGGTCCCGTGGTACGCCGCGTACACCCACCCGTCCTCCGCCAAGGCCACCGCGCTCCCCTCGGCGACGACCGTCGCCGCCTCGTTCGACCCCGCCGTCGCCAGCACCTTCGGGGACGTGATCGGGACGGAGATGAACAACCTCGCGCTGCACGTGTTCGAGGCGCCGGGCATGAACATGGCCCGCCTGCCGATCCTCGGCCGCAACTTCGAGTACTTCGGCGAGGACCCGTACCTCAGCGGCACGATGGCCGTCGCGGAGATCCGTGCGGTGCAGGCCAACGGCCTCATCGGCATGGCCAAGCACTTCGTCGCCAACGAGCAGGAGACGAACCGGATGACGATCCAGGAGACCGTCGACGAGCGGACCCTCCACGAGACCTACCTGCTCCCCTTCGAGATGACCGTCAAGGACGGCGACGCCGCCTCCGTCATGTGCGCGTACAACTACGTCAACGGTGTCTCCTCGTGCGAGAACGACTACATCCTCAATGACGTCCTGCGCGGCCAGTGGGGCTTCGACGGCTACGTGCAATCCGACTTCTTCGCGACGAAGTCGACGGTGAACACCCTGCTCGGCGGCATGGACCTCATGATGCCGACCCCGCAGCAGTGGGCGCCCGAGCTCCTCACGGCCGCCCTCGACGCCGGGGAGATCCAGATCTCCGACATCGACACCGCGCTCGAGCGGCGCTACGTCCAGATGTTCAAGTACGGCATCTTCGACCGGCCGCTCGTCCAGACGCCGATCGACTACGCCGCGGGCGGTGAGAAGGCGCGCGAGATCGGCACCCAGGGTGCCGTGCTGCTGCAGAACAACGGAGCACTGCCCATCGCGTCGGACGTCGAGGACGTCGTCGTGATCGGCAAGGCCTCCCAGGTCTACGCGCAGCAGGCGGTGGCCGGCGGTGTCATGGTCGGCCGGCCGATGGGCGCCGGCGGTGGCAGCTCCGACGTCGTCCCCACCTACACCGTCTCACCGGTGGAGGGCATCGAGAACGTCCTGTCGAATCTCGGCAACGCCGGCGCCGACGTCCGTCTGATCCTCGTCGACGACGAGAACACCTCCGCGACCGTCGACGGCGAACCGGTCAGCTTCGACGCCGTGCTCGACGAGGCCAGGGCGGCGGACGCCGTCGTCATGATGGCCGGCACCATCTCCGAGGAGGGTGCCGACCGGGCGACCTTCACCGACACCAGCGGCCGCACGCGGGTCGACATCGGGGACGACCTCGACTGGTACGTCGACCGGCCGAACACCATCGCCACCGTCGCCGGCACCAACGCGGCGAAGAACAGCCAGACCGTGGCCATGATCAAGGCCGTGATGGACGCCTCCCCCACGATGGCGGAGAAGGCCACCCTGGTCCTGAAGGACAACGCGGGCGTGGCCATGGACCCGGCCCTCGTGGGAGATACCGGCCCGGCCATCCTCGAGGTGTGGTTCCCCGGCCAGGAGGACGGCCACATCGTCGCCGACCTGCTGTTCGGTGCGGTCAACCCCTCCGGGAAGTCGCCCGTCACCTTCCCCTACACCGGCCGGGGCTTCCTGGACAGCATCAGCACCCGGCAGTTCCCGGGCGACATGGTCGACGGCGCGCAGACCGTGGAGTACACCGAGGGCCGCGACATCGGCTACCGCTGGTACGACGCGAACCTCGGCGGCGACTGCGCACCGGCGGAGGACGGCGCGAACCCGTGCGTGGCGTTCCCGTTCGGCCACGGGCTCTCCTACACGGACTTCGAGATCTCCGGGCTCACGGTGACACCGCGGAAGTCCGACGGGACGCACCCGGTGAAGGTGCGGTTCTTCCTGGAGAACACCGGTGATGTGGCGGGGGCTGAGGTGCCGCAGGTCTACGTCAGCCTGCCCGACGCAGCGGGAGACGCACCCAAGCGCCTCGTCGGGTTCGACAAGGTCGAGCTGCTGCCGGGCGAGAAGCGGCGGGTCGAGATCACGATCGACCCCGCCGCGACCAACCACCCGCTGTCGGTGTGGGACACGGAGGCAGACCGGTGGACCACACCCACCGGCCCGTTCGAGGTGCACGTCGGCGCCTCCGCCGGGCGGATCACGCTCTCCGACACGATCACCGTCCGCACCCCCCGCGGGCACACGCGCTGACCTCGGCGTGAGCAGCGCCGTCCCGCGTCGCCGACGGCGGGGCCGCCCGGCCCCCCCCGCCCGGGGCCCCTGCCCCGCGCCGACCCCGGGACCAGATGACGAAGCGGCCCGGTCCCCCTGCGGGGGGACCGGGCCGTTCGACACCAGGACGCGTCGCGTCAGGCCGGGACGACCTTGACCTCGACGGTGGCCTGGACGTCGTCGTGCAGACGCACGTGGACCTTGTGCTCGCCCAGCGACTTGATCGGGGTGGGGACCTCGATCTTGCGGCGGTCGAGCGCGGGGCCACCGGCGGCCTTGACGGCGTCGGCGATGTCCGAGGTGGTCACGGCGCCGAAGAGACGGCCGTTCTGCCCGGAGCGCACCGCGACGGTGACCGCGGCGGCCTGGAGCCGGTCGCGGATGTCGCGGGCCTCCTCGATCGTCGCGATCGAACGGGACTTGCGCGCGGCCTGGATCTGGTCGACCTGCTTCTGGCCGCCCTTGGTCCACCGCGTGGCGAGACCACGGGGGACGAGGTAGTTACGGGCGAACCCGTCCTTGACCTCGACCACGTCGCCTGCGGTGCCGAGCTTGGAGACCTCGTGGGTCAGGATCAGCTTTGCCATGAGTGGCCTCCTAGGCTCAGCGAGCCGAGCTCGAGTAAGGCAGCAGAGCCATCTCGCGGGCGTTCTTGACGGCCCGCGCGATGAGTCGCTGCTCCTGGACGGATACGCCGGTCACCCGACGCGCCCGGATCTTGCCGCGGTCGGAGATGAACTTGCGCAGCAGCGCCGTGTCCTTGTAGTCGACGTTCTCGATCTTCGCCGACTTGAGGGGATTGGCCTTCTTCTTGGGCTTGCGAAGAACAGGCTTCGCCATGGTGGTGCTCCTTGATGATCGGTGCGCGGGCCCCGGGGAGCTCACGCGAGAAGTGCTGACTTAGAAGGGGGGCTCGTCGTTGAACGCGCTCGAGCCGCCGCCCGTTGCCCAGGGGTCGTCCGCCTGGCCGCCGCCGGGGGCGTTGTAGCCGCTACCCTGCTGCGCGCCGGAACCGGCGAACCCGCCCTGTTTGCCACCGGAACCACCCTGGCCTCCGCCGGAGCCGCCACCGAAGCCGCCGCCGCCGCGCTGCGAGCGCGTGACCTTGGCCGTGGCGTACCGCAAGGAAGGTGCGACCTCATCGACCTGCATCTCGACGACCGTGCGCTTCTCGCCCTCGCGGGTCTCGAAGGAACGCTGGACCAGTCGGCCCTGGACGACGACGCGGGTGCCCTTGGTCAGCGACTCGGCAACGTTCTCCGCGGCGTCGCGCCAGACCGAACAGCGCATGAACAGGGTGTCCCCGTCCTTCCACTCGCTGGTCTGGCGGTCGAACGTCCGCGGCGTCGACGCCACGGTGAAGCTGGCCACGGCGGCACCCGAAGGGGTGAACCGCAGCTCGGGGTCCGCGGTGAGGTTACCCACGACGGTGATGACGGTCTCTCCTGCCATTGCTGTGCTCCCTGGAGTCAGGTGGTTGGCGGGGACGCTCAGTGAGCGTCGGGGCGCATGAGCTTGGTGCGCAGGACGACCTCGTTCAGGCCGAGCTGGCGGTCCAGCTCCTGCGCGAGCTCCGACGTCGCCTTCATGTCGACGACGGCGTAGATGCCCTCGGAGCGCTTCTTGATGTCGTACGCGAGGCGGCGCTTGCCCCAGATGTCGACCTTCTCGATGGTGCCACCTCCGGTCTTGTCGACGTCGAGGAACTTGTCGAGCGACGGGGCGACCGTACGCTCGTCCGTCTCGGGGTCGAGGATGATCATCAGTTCGTAACTACGCATGCTTGGTACCCACCTCCTCTGGACTCAGGCGGTCACGGTCCTTCCGTGACAGGAGGGTTGATGCGTGGCGGCCCCCGTGCTCACACGGGTGCGTGAATGTGAGGGCCAACCGGGAACTCTACCGTAGCCAGCGGACACGCCGACACGCGACCCTGGTCACCGGGTCTGTGGACGGGGCGCCCGAAGGAGCCGGCTCCGGGCTCGCCCCTGGACTACGCGGGCGGTCCTGGGACGTTCGGGTTGTTCGGGGCGGGGTCCAGCGCGTCCATGGTTCCGTCACCATCGGTGTCCGTGGTCGCCGGGTCCGTGGTCACCGCCGGGTCGTTCGGCGCGAAGTCCTGCGCGTCCACGACCCCGTCACCGTCGGAATCCATCAGGTCCGGGTCCTGCGCATCCGGCGTCCCGTCACCGTCGGAATCCATCAGGTCCGGGTCCTGCGCATCCGGCGTCCCGTCACCGTCGGAATCGACCAGGTCCGGGTCCTGCGCATCCACGACCCCGTCACCGTCGGAATCCATCAGATCCGGGTCCTGCGCATCCACGACCCCGTCACCGTCGGAGTCGATGAGGTCGGGGTCCGCGTAGTCGGGGATGCCGTCACGGTCGGAGTCCTTGGGCTTGGGCCGCTCGGAGGGTGGGGGGAAATCGATGACCTCCATACCCTCGGTGGCCGCGGCCATGTAGTCCTGCCAGATGCGGGCGGGCCACTGGCCACCGCCCATGAGGTAGGTGGGGACGTCGCCGAAACCGGTCAGCGACTCCTCGCTGCCATCAGCCCCCACCTGGAACATGCTCACGTAGGTCGCGAGCTGCGGGACGAACCCGCCGAAGTTCGCGGACCTCAGGCCGGTTGACGTACCCGTCTTCCCGGCCGCCGGGCGGCCGGGGATCTCCGCCGCCGAACCACCGCCGCCGTCGATCACCTGCTCCATGGCGTAGGTGGCGTCCGCGATGAGCCGCTCCTCGAACACCTGCCGACCGGGGTTCTCCCCCGTGTAGACGACGTTGCCCTGGGAGTCGCGCACCTGCGCCACGATGTGCGCCTCGTGCCGCACGCCCTGGGCCGCGAACGTGGCGAACACCGTGGCCATGTCGACGGCGTGGGGCGAGGCCGGGCCGAGTACGTTGCTGATGTCGGCGGTGAGCCCGGGGGTGTCCTCGGGGACGCCGGCGCGGATCGCGACGTCGCGCGTGGCCGCCGGGCCCACCTCCTCGTTGAGTTGGGCGTACGCGGTGTTGATCGAGTCGGCGGTCGCCTCGATGAGGTTCACCGAGCCGTGGTTGCGGTCGTCGAAGTTGTGCACCTCCCAGGTGCCGATCTTCAGGTCGGCCGGGCTCGAGTACGTGTCGTAGAGGCTCTTGCCCGCCTCGAGGCCGGCGATGAGCGCGAACGGCTTGAACGTCGAGCCGCCCTGGGCGCGGTCCTGCGTAGCCGCGTTGCGCGACTGGGTGACGAAGTCCGGTCCGCCGTAGAGGGCGACGATCCCGCCGTCGGCCGGATTGAGCGAGACGATGGCGACGCGGTTGTTCTCCGGCCGGTCCGCGGGCAGGTCCGCGACCGCCTGCTCCGCGGCGGCCTGGGCGCGGGGGTCGATCGTGGTGACGATGTCCAGGCCGAGGATGTCGATCTCGTCCGCAGTCATCCCGGCCTTGTTGACGAGCTCGTCGCGGGTCATCTTGAGCAGGTACCCGGCCGGCCCGCCGTAGGTGTTGTCCGTGCTCGGGGGCACGGCCTCGGGGTAGACGGCGGCGGCGCGCTCCGCCGCGGTGATCCAGCCCTCCTCGCCCATCAGCCCGATGACGCGTTCCCAGCGCTGCTGGGCGCGGTCGGGGCTGACTGCCGGGTCCCAGACGCTGGGCGAGGGGATGATGCCGGCCAGCAGGGCGGACTCGGAGATGCTCAGCTCCGCGGCGGGCTTGTCGAAGTACGCCTGGGCGGCCTTCTCGATGCCGTACGCGCCGCGCCCGAAGTAGATGGTGTTGAGGTAGTTCTCGAGGATCTGCTCCTTGGTCTGCGACCGGTCGATCTTCAGCGCGAGGATCGTCTCGTTGAACTTCCCGAGGTAGGAGGTCGTCTTCCCTGTGTAGTAGTTCTCGACGTACTGCTGCGTCAGCGTGGAGCCACCCTGGGTGGGCAGACCGCGGATGTTGTTCCACACCGCGCGCACGAGACCCTTGGGATCGACGCCGTTGTTCTCGTAGAACCGCCGGTCCTCGGAGGCGATGACGGCGCCGCTCACGTGCTCGGGCAGCGTGTCGAGCGAGACGACCTGACGGTCGATCTCCGAGAAGGACCCCATCGGTGTCGTGCCGTCCGCGTAGTAGACGGTGGTGGACTCGGCGAGGGCGAAGTCGTTGGGCTTCGGCACCTCGGTGGTCGCATAGGCGAGGACGAACGCGCCAAGGACCAGCGCGACGCCGGTCAGCGCGACGCCGAGCACCACGCGCCAGCTCGGCAGCCAGCGCCGGATCGCGCCCTTGCCGGAACGCGGGTAGTCGATGAGGCCGCGTCGCTTGGCCGGGCGCCCGCCGCCACGACCACCGGAACCACGGCGACCACCGGAACCCCCACGACCACCGGAACCCCCACGACCGCCCCCGGAGCCCGAGCCGCCGGCACCCCGACCGGCACCACCCGCTGCGCTCCGCCGCGTACCACCCGAAGCGCTCCGCCGGGTACCACCCGAAGCGCCGCCGACCCCGGGGCCACTGCGGGCGACCGCACCGCCCCGCCCGGTTCGGTCGGACGCGCCCTGCGTGCCAGTCGGTCGCCCGGCAGGGCTCGCGCCGCGGGAGCCGGACGCCGGGCGCCCAGTCGGGGTCCAAGAAGGATTGCGAGCCACGCGGCCCTGCCTTTCGCGTTTCCGCGCGTCCGCGCGGCGTCGGGAGCAGTGCACCCGAGGCGTGGTGGCCGGCGCTCCATCAGCGCGCGGACCGACCGACGCACGGGCAGATCGTCCTTCAGTATGCGTCAGACGCCCGGGAGGTGCCCGTGACGCGAGTCCCGGGGCGTCGTACCGCGCCATGACGGGCGGTGCCACAACGAGGATCTGGCGCCGGCTCCGGGCGGTACCCCACCCAAGATCGGCATCGTTCGATATATCGTTACGATATATTGTGTCGCTATCCGCGCTGAACGGTCTCATAGCGCGGGTGGCTGCGACAAGAGTCGCGGTCAAGTCACGAAGATGCAGGGAGGTGGGCCATGGCCACGCGTGCACAGGTGCTGGAGCTGGCCATCCTCGGCCGCCTGCACGAGACCCCGCTGCATGGCTACGAGTTGCGCAAGCAGCTCAACGCCGCCCTCGGGGCGTTCCGGACCCTGTCCTACGGCTCCCTCTATCCCGCGCTGCGCTCCCTGACCGAACGGGGTCTGATCGCCGCGCACGAACCGTCCGCCACGGTGACCAGCGGGCGACGGGCCCGGATCGTCTACGGCATCACGGACGCGGGGATCGCCCACCTCAACGGTTCGCTCGCCTCGGCCGGGTCCACCGCCTGGACGGACGACGCCGCGTTCGACGTCCGGTTCACGCTCTTCGCGAGCACGGACGCCACGACCCGCCTGCGCATCCTCGAGGGTCGGCACGCCCGCATGGTCGAGCGGATGGAGAACCTGCGGCAGTCCCTCGGCCGCACCTCACGCCGGATGGACTCCTACACGGCCGAACTCGCTCGACACGGTCTCGACCAGGCCCAGCGCGAGGTGGAGTGGCTCGAGCAGGTCATCGACACCGAGCGTGGCACGGCCGGCGCGCTCGACTACACCCGGCTCGCAACCACGGCGGCACCGCCCGCCCCGCGTGCCGCCACCCACGGGGACGTCGCCGACGCCGCCGCAGCCATTGAAGAAGATCGAACGAACAAGGAGCAAGCATGAGTGCTATCCGCGTCGCCATCGTCGGCGTCGGGAACTGTGCGTCCTCGTTGGTGCAGGGCGTGCACTTCTACGCCGACGCCGACCCCGAGAGCACCGTCCCCGGCCTGATGCACGTCCAGTTCGGCGACTACCACGTCCGCGACATCGAGTTCGTCGCCGCATTCGACGTCGACGGCAAGAAGGTCGGATCCGACCTCTCCGAGGCGATCAACGCCTCCGAGAACAACACGATCAAGATCTGCGACGTCCCGCCGCTCGGTGTGGAGGTCCAGCGCGGCCACACGCTCGACGGGCTGGGCAAGTACTACCGCGAGACCATCGAGGAGTCCACGGCGGAGCCCGTGGACGTCGTCGGAGTCCTGCGCGAGACTGCGGCCGATGTCATGGTCTGCTACCTCCCCGTCGGGTCCGAGCACGCCGCCAAGTTCTACGCCCAGGCCGCGATCGACGCCGGCGTCGGCTTCGTCAACGCCCTGCCAGTGTTCATCGCCGGCACCAAGGAGTGGGCCGACAAGTTCACGGCCGCCGGCGTGCCGATCGTCGGTGACGACATCAAGTCCCAGGTGGGTGCCACCATCACGCACCGCGTGCTGGCGAAGCTCTTCGAGGACCGCGGCGTCCGGCTGGACCGCACCTACCAGCTCAACGTCGGCGGCAACATGGACTTCAAGAACATGCTCGAGCGCGATCGCCTGGAGTCGAAGAAGATCTCCAAGACGCAGTCCGTGACGTCGAACATGCACGGCAAGCTCGCCCCCCGCGACGTCCACATCGGGCCGTCGGACTACATCGCGTGGCTCGACGACCGCAAGTGGGCGTACGTGCGCCTCGAGGGCACCACGTTCGGCGAGGTGCCGCTGAACCTCGAGTACAAGCTCGAGGTCTGGGACTCCCCCAACTCCGCCGGCATCGTCATCGACGCGGTCCGTGCGGCGAAGATCGCCATGGACCGCGGCATCGGCGGCCCGCTGCTCTCCGCGGCGAGCTACTTCATGAAGTCCCCGCCCGAGCAGCGCAACGACGACCGCGCGCGCGATTCGGTCGAGGCGTTCATCGCCGGCGACGTCGAGCGCTGAGCCCAAGGCGTCGCACCTGGATCCGAGGGCGTCACGCCCGGAGCGCGCAGCGTCGAGGCACCGAGCCCGCAGCGCCCGGTGCTGAGCACCAGCGAAGGCCCCGTCACGTTCGCCGTGGCGGGGCCTTCGTCCATCTGCTCCCGGGCCGGCCCTCCCACATCCGCCCCTGACCGGCCCTCCCACATCCACCCTCGGCCGCCCTCCCACATCCGCTCTCGGCCGGCCCTCCCACATCCGCTCCCGGCCGGCCCTCCCACATCCGCTCCCGGCCGGCCCTCCCGTACGCTCGGCCGTGGGCGCACCGCCCGTGCCCACTCGTGCCGGAGCCGGCTACCCGACCCGCTCGCGCCCTCGATCTCCGATCCCGCATGGGAGCATTCGTGAGCACCACCCCGCCGACTCGGCGCCGCCCCGTCGGTGTCGTCATGCCGCGCGACCTGCCGGCCGCGAGCCTGCACCCGTTCGCCCGGCGCGCCGACAGGCTGGGCTTCGACGAACTGTGGGTGGTGGAGGACCTGGGATACGCCGGTGGCTTCACCCAGATGGCGACGGTCCTGGCGCTCACCGAGAACATCACCGTGGGTGCCGGCATACTGCCGGCCGCCGTGCGCAACCCCGCGTTCCTGGCGATGGAGATCGCGACGCTGGCGAACCTCTATCCCGGCCGGGTGAGGATCGGGCTCGGGCACGGCTTGCCGACGTGGATGCGTCAGGTGGGCGCTTGGCCCGCGAGCGCCCTCAGCCTGCTCGAGGAGACCTTCGAGCACGTCCGTACGCTGCTGCGTGGCGGCCGGGTCAGCGTGGACGGGCGCTACGTCAAGCTCCGCGACGTCGGCCTCGAGCAACCGCCCGCCGTCGTGCCGCCGCTGCTCGCCGGCGTCCGCGGCCCGAAGTCACTGGCGCTCGTCGGGCGGATTGCCGACGGCGTCCTGCTGGCCGAGCCGGTCAGTCCGGAATACCTCGCCGCCACCTTCCGGGGCCTCGGCCCCGACGGTGCCCCGCCCGACTTCGAGATCGTCACGTACAACCTCGCAGCCGTCTCCGACGACCCGGCCGAGGCGCGGCGAACCGTGCTCAGCAGCGTCGTCCAGCTGCGGGGCGACGACTGGTTGTCCCACATCGCACCGCTGCCCTTCGCCGAGAACTTGCGCGTGCTGGCCGCGCAGCATCCGGACGACGGCGCGTTCGCGGCGGCGCTTCCCGAGGAGTGGGTCGACCGGCTCGCGCTGGTCGGCACTCCCGCGGCCGTCCGAGCTCGGATCGACGACCTGTTCACCGCGGGTGCGACCTCCGTAGCCATGTTCCCGCTGGGAGCCGACCCGATGGCGGCACTCGAGGGGCTCGCTCGGGTCCTGTGACCCGTGGCCGACGGGCAAGGACCCGAAGGACCCGGACGGCCAACACCCCGCGCGAAGTGACGATCACCCGCTGTCGTCTCGCCGACCCGACGGGCAAGGACCCGGGCGGCCCCGGCGCCGCGATCGACCGGCACGACGAGGGCGGGGAGCACAACAGGCACGACCCCCCGCTCGC
>NZ_JBTSDU010000036.1:0-24331 GCF_054605595.1 Georgenia sp.
CCCCCCCACCACAGTGCGCGTCGGCGTGCTGGGTGGGGCGGGGCGGCACTCGGTCGCCGGGGTCGGGGCCGCGCACCGACCTCGAACAGGCGGCGACCATGGATCTTGAGGGTGGCGCGGCCGCGGTCGGCGCGTGGTGGGCCGCGGCGTGGGAACGGCTTCGGCCCGAGGTGGCGCCGTGGGCCGGGACGGGCGATCTGCCATGGATCGCGCTCGCGGTCGTCGTCGCCCTCGTCGCCGTCCCGCAGCTGTGGCGGCGCGTCCGGGTGGTGGTCACCGTCGTCCATGAGCTCGGGCACGCGCTGGTGGGGATCCTGACCGGGCGGCGCTTCGCCGGGCTGGTGCTGCGCGGCGACATGTCCGGCCATGCGATCACCGTGGGGCGCGAGCGAGGGATCGGGCGTGTGCTCACCACCTGGGTGGGTTACCCGGCGCCCGCGGTGGTCGGCGCGGTGGCGGTGCGGCTCGCCGGGGCGGGGTGGTCCGGTCCGCTGCTCGGCGCGACGACGCTGCTGCTGCTCATCGGCCTGGTGCGGGTGCGGTCCTGGTACACCGCCGCCGTGATGATCGCCCTGACGGCGGCGACCGGTGCCCTGTGGTGGTGGGGTGGGCCGGAGTTGCGCGGCGCCGTCGTACTGGGCACCGGCGCCTTCCTGCTGGTGGGGGCATGGCGGCACCTCGGCGCCGTGATGGCCCGGCCGTCGGCGGGTTCGGACCCGGGCGTCCTGGCCCGGCTCACCAGGGTGCCGGCATGGCTCTGGGTGGTGAGCTTCGTCGTCGTGCTCGGCGCGGCGACATGGTGGGCGGCCGGTGCCATCGGGCCGCTCGCGCCCGGCGCCGGGGTGGCACTGGGCACAGGCTCCTGATCGCGGCTCACTCGAGGGTCCATCCGGGGGCCTTGCTCACGGTCGACACAGAGTGCTGCGCCTTCCTCGTGAGCGAGGACGGTCACGACGGGGTCCTCGGCCGCGTCGTCGTGCGCGGGCTTGCCGCGCTGGGCGGACCCGTACGAGCGGCAGCCGGACGAGATCAACACCCACGACGGCGGTCGTGGGGTGTACCGGGACGACCCCGACGGGCATCGCCTCGAGATCCGCCGTGCGGCGGCTGACGTCGCGTGAGTCCAGGTCAGTCGTTGATGGCCTCGATGACGAGCTGCTTGATCCTTTCGAGGTGATCCCGCATCTCCTGGAGCACCTCGGGGGCGTGCCCCTCCCAGTCCATGACCTCCCCGATGACGCGTAGCGGGTGCTGGGTGCGGTAGGACATCGTCGGGTTGCCCGGGAGCCTCTTGTCCGTCACGTTGGGATCGTCCTCGTAGGGGCCCGTGGGTTCCACGCGGTAGATCCTGCCGCGCCCCTCGCCCACGGCCAGCTCCGCCCCCCAGGCGGCCGCATCCAGGGTGGCCGTCAGGTAGACGTAGCTCGCCGTCGCCCGGCCGCCGTAGTTGGAGCTGCGGCCTGGTGCAAGCAGACCGTCGACCTTCAGATCCGCCTTGGTGCCGTGGTAGAAGGTGCCGGGTTCGTGGACCTCGAACGGCTTCGGTAGGTTCGTCATGGAAACTCCGTGGTCGTCGCGTCTGGACCTCCAGTTCACCGAGCACGGGGGTGGCTGGACAAGAGGGGCGACGGGCGCGGATCTTCGACGCGACGAATGTCTCGCGGTCATCGGTTCGCGTCCGCTCACGATCGATCCGGAGCGGCCGCAGCGTCAGGGTAGACGTCGGCGAGATGTGCGGTGGGCGACGCGCAGGTCGAACGCGAGCCCGCCCCTGAGAACCCAGGGATTGGACGCTGCAGCGACGGGGCGGGCAAGTAGCCGGTCGGAGACGATGCGCTTGAGGTGCCGAGCGAGGCGTCCTGGCCGCTGGGTTCTCTCCGTTGAAGTCGTCGGATCGGGGTGCAACATGGTGAACGACCGCGACGTCGTCACGCGCCGTTGCCGACACCGTTGCCAAGGTACGGATCCCGCCGATGAACACCCATCAAAGCGCGCAATTCAGCATAAACCGCAAGAAGCCAACATGCCCTGTGGCCCGGTGAGTTCTCTTTCTCCGTGAGGCCGCACGGCGGACCTGTGGGTCCCGCTCAGACCTTCGAAAGGCAGCCCTGACCGGGGCCGATTCACTGGTGGAGGTGGCTGCGACTAACCTAGGTGAAAAGCATCTTGGAAGGAGAAGACATGTCCGTGCACCCGGTCCGTAATCTCGAGGGCAAGGTCGCCATCGCGACGGGCGGGGCATCCGGCATCGGGCGCGCCGTCACGCGGGAGTTCGTCAAACGTGGCGCGAAGGTCGTCGCGGTAGACCTCAACGCGGAGGCCGGCGAGGCCGTGGCCGCAGAGCTAGGCGATGACGTGGCGTTCCTGGCCGGCGACGTTTCCGACCCGGCGGTCGCGCAAGCGGCGGTCGCCCGCGCGGTCGAGCGGTTCGGCCGGCTGGATGTGTTGGTCAACAACGCGCACGCGAGCAGACAGGCTTCGTTCCTGCAGCACACCCAGGAGATGTGGGACCTCTCGTTCAGCTCCGGCTTCCTCGCCACCCGCAACTTCATGCTCGCCGCCTACGAGGAGTTGAAGAAGACACGGGGAGCCGTGGTGAACTTCGGCTCCGGCGCGGGTCTCGAGGGCCAGCCGACCCAGGCCTCCTATGCAGCGACGAAGGAAGCGATCCGGGGTCTCAGCCGGGTGGTCGCGAACGAGTGGGCCCCCGACGGGATCCGGGTCAACGTGGTCTGTCCGATGGCGCTCACCGAGGGAGTCGCCAACTGGAAGAACGCGTACCCGGACATGTTCGCCCAGGCCGAGGCAAAGGTCCCGCTCGGCCGGTTCGGCGATCCGGAGCGGGATGTCGCCCCGATCGTGGCGTTCCTGTGCTCCGACGACGCGCAGTACATGACCGGCCAGACGGTGATGGCGGACGGCGGAGCGATCAAGTTGCGCTGACAGATCTCTGACGGTGCACGATTCGCCCTCGGCGAGCAGGTCGCGCAGTGGCCGGACGACCTTCGCCGGTCGGGTGGCCTGAGTCAGGTGCTGCCGAGCGCGGGTGGTCTCGACGCGCGACGGGCTGCGACCGTGTGACGCGGTGAACTCGGCCACCCAGGTCTGTTCGGCGCAGTGGATCTGCTCGGCGCGGGTGGAGAAGGCAGCCAGCACGACGTCGTCGATCCCCTCGATCTCGAACACCGGGTTGCGACGCTCGCCGCGCGACCGGTGGGACCACCGCACCGGCAGGCGAAGCGCGAGCTCGTCGGCGACGAAGGCGTCGTAGAGCGCCGAGACCGTGACCGTGGCGGCGTGGACGGGCTTGCCGTCGAGCGAGCGCCAGGCGCCGTCGGGCCCCTGGACCTCGTTGGCGAGCACGACGTGGGTGTGCAGGTTCGGGTCACCGGTCCGGGTGTCCCAGTGGTCGAAGACCACGGCGACGACGCCGCGCGTGCGCACCCTGGCGGCAGCCCGCGTGTCCGACGCGCGTGCGGGCGACCTTTCGCTCGACGAAGTCCAGCGCCTGGTCGACGGCGGCCCGATGCGCCGCGTGAACCGCTGCCCGGGTGGTGTCGTCGCCGAGCGCCCACAGGACCGGGGCGGACTTCGGGACCGTGAAGGTCAGGTCGTAGCCGACGACCGGGCGACCGGCGCGGCCCCGGTAGGAACGATCGAGCGGGTCGCCGGTGAGGGGATCGTGGCTGTCGCGGAACACGGCGGCCATGGCGCCTTCGGTGACACGGGCACCGCGGCGGAGTGTGCCCGTTGCATCATCGCCGAGGCCGGTGAGCCCGCGACCGTGCCAACGTCCGGGTGGGTTGCCCGTGGCCTCGTAGTAGGCGACGAGGGAGTCAGCCGAGCCGAGGCCGGCGTCGCCCGCCGCGACGTGGCGGGTGAGGTACGTGTAGCCGTCGCCGGCCAGCAGCTTGTGCATCGACATCACCTGCGGTCACCTCCCCTTCCGGCGTCGACCTCCCCTACCAGCAGATGTGCGGAAGCAGACGAGAAGATCCGTCGCTCCCCGCCGTCCCAGCGCGTCCCCCGGCACGCAGGGAGCGGATTCATCGAGCACACGACGCCACAGTGGTCACGGCCGATAGCCGGAGCGATGACGAATACGCGTCGTCGGCAGCGACGCGATGACGGGTGCGATCACTGTGCTCGGGGCACCGGTCCGTCATCGAGTGCGTCATCGATGGTTCGGGCACCGCCATTGCTTCGGCGGGAGCGTCATCGGCTCGGCGGGAGCGTCGTCGGTCCCGTTATCGGCCCGAGCAGAGCGCGGCCGTCGCGGCGGATCTCGGCAAGCAGGCGTTCGTCGGCCGTCGCCGTGGACTGCAGCTGGTCGACTGACCGGTCGAGCACTTCGCACGGGTTGCCGGTCCAGCGCGTGACTTGGTCTACGAAGTCGGTCAGGTCGCGGTGCCAGTCCTCGTCGTCATCGTCGACGGTGGGAGGTCGAATGACGAGAAGGTCGATGTCGCTGGTCGAGTCGCCGTCGCCTCTCGCAGCGGATCCGTAGACCACGACGCCGTCAGGCACGTGAGTCCAGCCGTTTACGTGCTCCGCGATTCGCTCCCAGAGCTGCGTGCGCAGGGATGCCAGCGCCCCGATCGGGCCGGCAGCGAGGTGCTCGCGGTTCAGGGAGAACAGCGACGCGGAGCCGGCGGGCATCCGGTCCACGAGGCCCGCCTCGGAGAGTTCGTAGAGGATGCTTGCGACCCGAGGCTGGGAGACTCGTGGCTGGGTCAGTGCGGCGACCGCCCGGCCGGTGAGGGGAGTCGTGGTAGACGCCAGTACGGCGAGCACAGGCCCGTGGGCTCCCGGCACCACGTCGGCCATCGACTTCGCAGAGACGGGCGCCACGGCTGATCAGGAGTCGGCGCGTGTGATGACGAGCGCCGACTCCTCTTGCACCGATCGGTGCCACATGCTGCGCCGCGCTCGGCCTACTCGATCACATGCTTCATCTGTGCGGCGACTCGGACTCCCGCCTCGCTTGTCGCACACACATCGTCAACCGGTTGGCCAGTCTCGCAGTCGATGCGGGAGAGGGATCACGTCGGCCGTCCACGCTCCAAAAAGTCGCATCGGTACGCTACAGAAAGTCGCCTAGTCACCCTTCAAGCGGTCACACCGAGCGTGCGGGGCCGTGGCCGGTGAGGCCCTGGCCTGCGGTGATACTCGGAGCGGGTGACGAGAATCGAACTCGCGCTATCAGCTTGGGAATCCGACTCCGTCTGGTTTCGAGCCCTGGTTGACTCGGTAAGATCGCTGGTCAGACGCTTGCAAGGCTACACCGGGGTGAACCCGGAGGCACCGATCTGAACCTCCTTATGGCACGTTATGGCATGCCATTCGGGGCTGACTCGGTGGGTTCGGAGATCTGAGGTGAGTCCACCCGCCCCGCAGGACCCGCCGGTGGCACGGTGCCGCCACGCTCGGGGGCGCGGGGCAGACCGATCGAGGGCACTCAGATCAGCACGGTCGCTGCGCGATACGAGCGTCAGGGCCCGAGCAGTGCGAGGGGCACCACGGCGACGCCGTCCTTGCGGCGGTAGGCGTGCTTCCCCGTCGTCACAACGACCATGTCGGTGAGGTCGTCGCCGAGCTCGCCCTTGAGCCAGTGCAGGTGGCGTACGTCCTTGTCGTCGACCAGCGCAGAGAGCTTGACCTCCATCGCGATCCGCCGTCGTCCGGGACCCGTGAGGACGAAGTCGACCTCGTGGTCGCCGTTGCGTCGGCGCAGGTGCCCGACGCTCGCCTCGGCCGGCTGGGCGAACACGCGGACCGTCAGGGCGACCAGGGACTCGAACAGGCCGCCGAGGAAGACCCCGTCGCGAGGCACCGCGGGTTCGGGGTGCCGGCCCGCGAGCAGGGCGTCTTCGTCGAGCCTGAGCAGCGCGCACGCGAGAGCCGGGTCGGCCAGGTGGTGCTTGGCGGTGCTGCCCAGTCGGCCCAGGTGGTTGAGCCCGGGCAGCCACGGCTCGACGGGGTCGGAGATCCAGGTGCGCTCGAGCGCATCGGTCCACGGCTTCGTGGTGGACCGTGCCGGCTTGTTGCCCTGGCCGGGGGTCGCGGCGTCCCGCAGCCTCTCCCACGAGGCGGTCGTCGCGGTCGCCGCTGCGAGCGCCCGAAGCCACGCGCGCATCTGCGTGGGGTTGCGCACGCCAAACCCTGCTTCGGGAACGTCGCGGTCGACGATGAGCTGGGTGTATCCCGTTAGAGCGAGACGCGCAGCACGGTCGGTCATCTGCTGGGTGCCCGGCAGCCCGCCGCGGATGATCGCGTGGGCGTAGTCCGCGAGACCGAACGTGGAGTCGCCATCGATGCGGCCCGCCGTCCCCGTGATCAGACCGGACAGGGAGACCGTCGGTGTCACCAGACCTCGCTCGGGCAGGGTCATCGGCCTCATCCGTAGGCCGACGATCCGCCCGGCCCCGGAGTGGGCGGACGCCTGACGCGGTGCGGCCGATCCGGTGAGGAGGAACCTGCCGGGCGACGAGTCCTCGTCGACGGCGCGTCGGACGAGGTCCCATGACGGCTCCCACCGCTGGTGCTCGTCGATGAGGATCGGCGCATCCCCCGTGGTGAGCAGCGAGGTGTCCGCGGTGACGAGCTGGAGCGTGTCCGGGCTGTCGAGCTGGTAGACGGTGCGCGCATGGTTCGCCGCCGTCGCGGTCTTCCCGACGCCTTTGGGGCCGTCGATCGCGATGGCGGGCAGCTCGGGCAGGAGCGCGTCGAGCTCGTCGTCGACGACTCGTCGGAGGTAGGTGCTGCTCACGCGACCTACGCTACATTCCGCAGGTTACGAACGCTACAAGTAGCAGCATCGCCGCGCTACATCTCGCCCGTCGCCTGCACTACGGATTGCCGGAGCGTGTCCTCGGCGCACCGCGTTCATCGTCGCCCGAGCCGCGGGATGCCGCGGGCGGGGGGTAAGAGGTCGTCGAGGTCGGTGCGGCGGATGCGGACGACTCGGGACCCGACCTTGACGGCGCGGAGCTGGCCGTCGGCGATGAGCTTGCAGATGAAGCGTTCGGTGACAGCGAGCTCGTCGGCGGCTTGGGCGACGGTGAGGAACGGTGGGCGGGGGTCGGTGGTGGTGGTCATGGTGGTTCTCCTGGGTACGGGCGGGTGGGCGTGGGTGCTGTCGTCGCGGGGCGGGCCTCGCGGCTGGGTGGTGGTCATCGGCCGATCGCGTCTCTGCCGTAGCCCGGGCTGGGGGCGGGCGGCGTGTGGGTGAAGGTCGGGGCCGGACGGGGTCGGAGCAGGAGGCCGGCGTCTTCGAGCTGTGCGATGTAGCGCGGGGACTGGGCGTTCGGCCGTCCTGGCGGGGGAACGGAGGCGCGGTCCAGGGGGTGGAAGGCGGTCCAGGTCTCGGTGGCCGAGAGCTCGGCGTGGCTGGTGGCCAGGATCTGGTCCAGGACCTCGCGGGCGGCGAGGGAGCGGGCGTCGGTGTCCAGGACGGGTGGTCGGCAGTCCTCGCCTTCTTGGTCGGTCGCGACGTACAGGTGGTTGTGATCGCGGCCGCGGGTCAGGGCGACGTAGAGGTCCCCGCGGGCCATCCCGGGGGTGGCGATCGTGTGTGACTCGTCGACGGTCAGGCCCTGGGAGCGGGCGGTGGTCACTGCGTAGCCGAGCTCGACGTGGGTGGCGACGTAGTCGGCGGGTAGGCGCACCGTCGGGTCGCTGCGGCGAGGTGAGACGTCGGTCTGGTGTGGCGATCGGTTGCGGGCGGGCGGGCGGGGACTCGTCGCGTGCTGGTGGGGTCGCGGGGCGGACCTGGAGGGATCCGTTCGGCTCGACGGCGGTCACGTGCCACAGGGCTCCGTTGCGCACGTACCCGTCGGCGGTGCGCAGGTGCCGGTCGTTGCGGTGGGTCAGGCGGCGGTCGCCGACGCCGGCGGTCAGCCCGTCGGGCAGCAGAACGCCGTCGAGGGTGGCGTGGCCGGTGAGGATGGCGCGTTGGTGGGCCTGGTTGTTGAGCTCGCGGACGGTGCGCAGGTCCGCGGAGCCTGCAGCAGCGCGACCTTCCCGCGAGCCTCAGCGCCGTCGGCGGCGTCCAGGGCTTGGTCGATCACGACATCGAGGGCGCCGTCGGGGCCCAGCGCGTAGCCCACGTGCTCGCCCCGCGCGCGCGGGCCCACGGGTGCGAGCACGCGTCCGCCGGCCGCGGTGACACGCTCGAGCGCCGAGCTGGGATCCCTCAGACTCGCCGCGGCCATGGCAGCGGTCCCGAGGGCACCCTTGAGGTAAGGGTTGCCCGGGCGGGTCTTGGTGGACTTCACGCGCCCGGCGGACTCGTTGGATCCCGGGCACGTCCCGGCCCAGGACGCCAGGTGTCCCGCGCTGGGGAAGACGCTCATGTCGGCCCCGGTCTCGGCGATGATGACGTCCGCCACCAAGGTGCTGATTCCCGGGATCGTGACGATCAGGTCCCGGGCGTGACGAAAGGGCTCGATCGTTCTCTCGATCCGGGTGGTGAGCAGGTCGATGGCCTCGGTGTGGTGATCGATCAGGTCCAGGTGCATCCGGGCCAAGAAGGCGTGGTGATCGTTGAAGCGTCCGGTCAACGCCTCGGTGAGCTGGGGGATCTTGATCCGCAGGCGCCGCTTGGCGAGATCGGCCAGCACGGCCGGTTCACGCTCACCGGCGATGAGGGCGTCAAGCATCGCCCGCCCGCAGACCCCGGTGATGTCCGAGGCGACAGCCGAGAGCTTGATCCCGGCGTCCTCCAGCAGCTTCTCCAGACGCTGGATCTCGCGCGCCCGTTCGCGGGTCAGCGCCGTGCGGGTGCGGGTCAGGTCCCGCAGCGCCCGGACCGGGGCCGGCGGCACGAACGAGCCACGCACAAGGCCATGCGCACCCAGCTGGGCCAACCAGGCCGCGTCGGAGACATCGCTCTTGCGGCCCGGCATGTTCTTGGCGTGCCGCGCGTTGACCAGCACCACCTCGAACGGGCCGTCCTCGAGGAGGTAGTAGAACGGCTTCCAGTAATCGCTCGTGGCCTCCATCACCACGCACGTGACAGCCTCGCTGATCAGGTGCTCACGCAGGGCGAGGATCTGGTTCGTGGTCGCCCCCCACGTCGTCACGGTCGACCTCGTCCCCGCCCGGCCGCCGCCGACGATCCGGACCGCGACCTTGGCGTCCCTCTTGGACACATCAACCCCGGCACACCGCCGGTGCAGGACTTCCATCACTGGCTCCCTTCCCTTTCATCCACGACGATGACATGGCGTTCGTCCCGGGAAGGGCTGGGAGTGTTTCGAAGTCTGACGCTCGTGCTCGAAGGCAACAATCCACGGTTCCCGTGGGAGCCCTCCGCCACCATGCTGACCTACAGGCTCTACGGCACCACACAAGCATCGGGGTCCACCGGAACGAACACCACCAGTGTCCCCGCTCGGCCACCAGCTCCGCCAGCACCGCACCAACCGCCACCGGAGCACCATCTTCGCGAGCCCCGGCGAGACTCAAGGAGTCTCTATTACTGACCTGCATTGTCACACTGGAGCGGGTGACGGGAATCGAACCCGCGCTATCAGCTTGGGAAGCTGAAGTTCTACCACTGAACTACACCCGCGTGCACCCCTTGAGCGCGCCCGCCACTATACCCAATCGGGCGGACGGATCACGAACCGATCAGGCACGTCAGCCGAGATCCCGGGGTGCCGAACGCGTGGCGAACCGCGTCACGCCCCCGCAGTCGGTGCCGTGCCCGAGCACCCCGCGCCGGTGGCACAATCGCAGGCGTGCTGCTCTCCGACCGTGACATCCGCGCCCAGATCGACGCCGGCAGGGTCCAGCTCGACCCCTACGAGCCGGCGCACATCCAGCCCGCCAGCCTCGACGTGCGGCTGGACCGCTATTTCCGCCTCTTCGACAACCACCGCTACCCCGTGATCGACCCCTCACAGGATCAGCCGGAGCTGACGCACCTCGTCGACGCCGGCCCCGACAACCCGCTCGTCCTGCACCCGGGGGAGTTCGTGCTCGGCGCGACGTACGAGGCCGTCACCCTGCCCGACGACGTCGCCGCGCGCCTGGAGGGAAAATCCTCCCTCGGCCGGCTCGGGCTGCTCACCCACTCCACGGCGGGGTTCATCGACCCGGGCTTCGCCGGGCACGTCACGCTCGAGCTCTCCAACACCGCGACGATGCCGATCATGCTCTGGCCGGGTATGAAGATCGGCCAGCTCTGCTTCTTCCAGCTCTCCTCCCCGGCCGAGCACCCCTACGGCAGCGGCGCGAACGGCTCGCGCTACCAGGGCCAGCGCGGCCCGACGGCGTCGCGCTCGCACCTGAACTTCACCACGACCCACATCGAATGAGCGCCACGCCGCACCCGGACGCCGGCCGCCGGGCTCCCGGTGGCTCCGAACCGACCGCCGGGGCGGCCGACGGCGCGCGCCGCCTCGATCCGGATCTCGCCGCGGCGCACCACCTGCTCGTCCTGCCGGACGACGTCGTGCCCGACGAGGTGGAGGCGCTCGCCGTCTCGCGCAGCACTGCCGGCGGATGGGCCGGCACGGACCGCATCCAGCTCGAGCCCGGCGTCCACCTGACCGGTCCGTGGCTGCTCGACGGCGCCGTCCGCGCCGCGTTCGACCTGCCGTCCTGGTCCTACCAGGCCTTCCTGCTGACCAGCCCGGTGCGCCGCGGCGGCCCGCTGCCGCCCGAGCTCACCGGTATCGACCCCGTCCTCGACGCTTTCCCCGACGGCGTCCCGCAGGGCGTGGAGCAGGAGGCGCTGAACCATCTGCGCGCCTTCGCCCGCCGGCTCGGTGGGGCGATGCGCCTGGCCGGCACGGGCATCGTCGTGGTGCCCGACCCGGAGGCGGCCGTCGACCTCACCGTCGTCGCCCCCGTCTGGCTCGACCCGGACGCATGCTTGCAGGTGGTCCGGACCGTCGCCCCGGGCGCACACTCCCTGCTGGACGACATCCCGGAGGAGCTGGCCGGGCGCGAGCTGGACGGCTACGCGATCATCGCGGAGCTCGGCGACGGGGGTCTGGTCGAGGTCGCCGTCGACGGCCACCCGCAACCACCCACCGTGCTGCGCGGCACCGACTGGGCATTCGACGGCGTCATCGCCTACGAGATCCGCTGGCGCCCCGCGCACCCCGAGGTGGCGTTCCGGCCACGGCTCCCGCTCGCCGTCCGGCGCGAGCGGTCCGGCGCCGGTACCGTCATCGAGCGCTTCGCGGCGGTGCTGCACGAGGTCGTCGGCGGGGAGATCTGCGACGACGACGGCTTCCTCGTCGACCCCGAGGACCTCGCGCAGCTCGGGTGACCGGCGCCCGTCCCTGCCGGCGTCGGAATCGTCCTCATTCCGCTCGTCGCGCCGTCCGCCACGCCAGCCACAGCACCGGCACGACGACGACGCCGGCCAGCGTCGCCAGTGCCGAGAACCCCAGCACCGCCATGAGCGGGCCCGAGGCGATCGCTCCCAGTGCGGCGGCCCCGTTCATCGCCGTGTCGCCCAGCCCCTGCACGAGCGGCCGTGCCTCGGTGGGGACCGCCTGCGTCAGCAGCGCCGAGGCGGGCACCGTCACCACCGACCAGCCCAGTCCCAGCAACGTCAGCGCGACGGCCACCGCCGCCGTCGAATCCGCGCCCAGTGCCCCGACCACGGCCGCCGCCGCGAGCACACCCTGGCCGGCCACGATGACCGGGACGCGCCCGTAGCGGTCCGCGGCCACCCCGACCACGGGCGCCAGGGCGAACATACCGAGCACGTGCAGGCTGATGGTCAGGCCGATGACGGTGACGGTGCCGCCCTGGTGGCTCAGGTGCACCGGCGTCATCGTCATCACCGACACCATCGACACGTGCGCGAGCACGAGGGCCAGCAGCGCGAACCGGCCGGCCGGGGTGGCGCGGACCAGGCGCAGGGCCTCGCGGACGCCGCCCCGCGCGGGCGGCCGCTGCCCGGTGCCGGTGGGCCCGGCAACGGTCGGCCCGGCAACGGTGGGCTCCGCGCCGGTGGCCTCGGCACGAGTCGCGGCGGGTCCGGTGGCGTCGCGGCCGGTGCCCTCGGCATGGGGCACCACGACCCTGGCGGCGGCTGCGGTGTGGCGCTGGGCCAGCAGCAGCGGGTCCGGCCGCAGCCCGGCCAGGACCACTCCCGCGGTGAGCGCGAGCAGGACGGCGCTGAGCACGAACGCACCGCCCAGCGGTGGCAGGCCCAGGCGGGCGGCCACCACCTCGCCGGGAGCGCCCAGGTTCGGCCCCAGCACCGCGCCGATCGTGCCGACCCACATCACGAGCGAGAGGCTTCGCGCCCGGTGCGCCGGCTCCGCGAGGTCCGTGGCCGCGAACCGGGCTTGCAGCTGGGTGGCCGAGCCGGCTCCCGTCGCCAGCATGCCGAGGACCAGGAGCGGCACCGATCCGGTCACCGCCGCCGTGACGAGCAGCGCCGCCCCGGCCGCCGCCAGCGACCACCCCAACGCCAGGGCGCGCCCACGACCGTGCCGGGCGGCCAGCGCGGCGAGGGGCAGCGCGATCAGGGCCGCGCCCACCGTGGTCGCGGCCCGGGCGATCCCGGCCCACGTCTCCGAATCCGCGACCGAGGCGGCGAGCAGGATGCCGACCGACGGCGCCGCGCCGATCCCGAACGAGCCGAGCACCTGCCCAACGAGCAGGGTGGCGGTGGAGCGCCGACGCACCACGGCGACCTCGGGCAGCGCGAGCCATGCGGCCGCCGGCTCGGACTCCGTCGGTCCATCGGGTCGCGACCCCGGCCTCGGCGCGCGCCTCGGCTCTGGCATCGGCATCGGCTTCGGCATCGGCTCCGGTCCGGGCTTCGGCGACGCGTCGGAAACGGGCACGGTCAGACCGCCTGGCCCGGGCGCACGCGCACGAGCACGACCAGGACGAGAGCAGCTGCTTGCACGGGAAGATCCTTATGCCGGGGCCGGCCCCACGGTACCCGGTTGTTACCATCGACCCGACCCCCCTGCGATCTGCTCCGTGGGCTCGATTCGCCGGACGCGGGCTCAGGCCCGGACGTCCTCGTCGCAGAACTGCACATGACCAACCCACGAGACTGACGGAGCGGCCGATGCTCGAACTGCTGGTGATCCACGCTGTGGCGGCCGTCGTCGCTCCGGTGGTCATCGGCAGGTACGGGCGCCGGGCCTTCCTCGGCCTCGCCCTGGTCCCGGGGGCGGGTGCCGTCTGGGCCGCCGGGCAGACGTCCGCCGTGCTCTCCGGCACGGGCCCGGCCGTCTCCGTCTCGTGGGTCCCCGCGCTGAACATCGACCTCGCGTTCCGCCTCGACGTCCTGGCGTGGCTGATGGTCCTCGTCGTCGGCACCGTGGGCGCGCTGGTGCTGGTGTACTGCGCCGCCTACTTCTCCGCGACCGCACGGGGGCTCGGCCGGTTCGGCGGCGTGTTCGTGGCGTTCGCGGGGGCGATGCTCGGGCTCGTCAGCACCGACAACTCCCTGATGCTGTACGTGTTCTGGGAGCTGACGACGATCTTCTCCTTCCTGCTCATCGGGCACTACCACGACCGGCAGTCCTCCCGCCGCGCCGCCATGCAGGCCATCATCGTGACCACCGTCGGCGGCCTGGCGATGCTCGGTGGCCTCGTCCTGCTCGGCGAGACCGACGGCGGCTCCTACCGGCTCTCCGCCCTCGTCGACGCCGCGGCGGCCGGTGCCCTCGGCGTCGCCGCGCCGCCGGCGCTCGTCCCCGTCGCCGTCGCCCTCGTGCTGGCCGGTGCGCTGTCCAAGTCCGCGCAGATCCCGCTGCACTTCTGGCTGCCGGCCGCCATGGCCGCCCCGACGCCGGTCAGTGCCTACCTGCACGCGGCGGCCATGGTCAAGGCCGGCGTCTACCTCGTGGCCCGCCTCGCCCCCGGGTTCGCCGACCTGCCGGTCTGGCAGGTGATGGTCCTCGCCGTCGGCCTCGGCAGCTTGCTGCTCGGGGGCTACCGGGCGTTGCGCCAGCATGATCTCAAGCTGCTGCTCGCGTTCGGCACCGTCTCGCAGCTCGGCCTGATCATCGTGCTCGTCGGTTACGGAAACCGTGCCGTCGCCCTCGCCGGCCTCGCCATGCTCGTGGCGCACGCGATGTTCAAGGCGTGCCTGTTCCTCGTCGTCGGGATCATCGACTGGTCCGTCGGCACCCGCGACCTGCGCGAGCTGTCCGGGCTCGGGCGCAGCATGCCGGTGGCCGCCGCCGCGGCCGCGGTCGCCGTCGCGTCGATGGCCGGGCTCCCGCCCACGGCCGGCTACGTGGCGAAGGAGGCCGCGCTCGAGGGCCTCGCCCACGGCGGGACGACGCTCGACCGGGTCGTCCTCGCCGCCGTGGCCGCCGGTTCCGTCCTCACGCTCGCGTACGGGCTGCGGTTCCTGTGGGGCGCCTTCTCGGCCAAGGCCGGGGTCGAGCCGCGCGAGGCGCAACGCACGTCCCGGCTGATCATGGCCTCGCCGGTGGTGCTCGCCGGCGGGAGCCTGGCGGCGGGCCTCGTCCCCGGGTTCGTCGAACGGGCGCTCGCCCCGTACGCGGACACCTACCCCGGCGACGCCGGCCACCTCACGCTGTGGGGCGGCGCCGGGCCCGCGTTCTGGACGACGCTCGCCGTGGCGGCGCTCGGCGTCCTGCTCTTCCTGGGCCGCCGCCCCGTCGAACGGGCCCAACGCCGCCTGCCCGCGATGCGCGACGCGGAGGAGTACTACCGGGCGGCCCTGCGGGCGTTGGACAACATCTCCGCGGACGTGACGGCGTGGACGCAGCGTGGCTCCCTGCCCGCCTACCTGTCCACGATCCTCGTGACCGTGGTGACGACGGTCGGCGGGGCCGCGCTGCTCGCCGGCGACACCTGGCCCGAGCGGGTCCGCCCCTGGGACTCCGTCGCCCAGGGCGTGCTCGTCGTCGTCATCGCGATCGCCGCCGTGCTCGCCGCCCGGGCCCGCCGCCGCCTCAAGGCGGTCCTCCTCCTGGGCGTCGCGGGCTACGGCGTCGCCCTGCTCTACGAGCTGCAGGGCGCCCCGGACCTGGCCCTGACCCAGGTGCTGGTGGAGACGATCACCCTGGTCGTCTTCGTCCTCGTGCTGCGCCGCCTGCCGGCCTACTTCTCCAACCGGCCGCTCGCCGCCTCCCGCTGGTGGCGCGCCATCCTCGGCGCCGGCGTCGGCATCACCGTGGCGCTGCTCGGGATGCTCGCCGCCGGGGCTCGCATCCACCAACCGGTCTCGGTCGACTTCCCCGACGAGGCGTTCCAGTTCGGGTACGGCAAGAACATCGTCAACGTCACGCTCGTGGACATCCGCGCCTGGGACACCATGGGCGAGATCTCCGTGATCGTGGTGGCCGCGACCGGGGTCGCCTCGCTGATCTTCCTGAGGGCCCGCACCGGCAAGATCGACCGGGCCGCCCACCTCGCGGAGGCCTCCCGCCGCCCCACGGTGTGGCAGGAGCGCGGGCATGCGGACCCGGTCAAGGTCGCCGCGGCGCAGCGGCTGGGCCGACCGCACGGCTCCGAGAAGCCCGACCCCCGCGTCCAGGACCCGGGCCGGGGGCGCGTGTGGCTCTCCGCCGGCGCCACCCTCGCCCCACAGCGCCGGTCGGTCATCTTCGAGGTCGGCACCCGGATGATCTTCCACACGATGCTCGTGTTCTCCCTGTTCCTGCTCTTCTCCGGTCACAACTCCCCCGGCGGCGGGTTCTCCGGTGGCCTCGTCGCCGGTATCGCGCTCACCGTGCGCTACCTCGCCGGCGGCCGGTACGAGCTCGGCGAGGCGGCCCCGGTCCACCCCGGCCAGGTGCTCGGTTCCGGGCTCACCCTCGCCGCGGGGATGGCCGTGCTGCCCCTGTTCTTCGGTGGCACGGTGCTGCAGTCCACGGTCTTCGACGCCACCCTGCCGGTCTTCGGCGACGTCCACCCGACCAGCTCGCTCGTCTTCGACATGGGCGTCTACCTGGTGATCATCGGCCTGGTGCTCGACATCCTGCGCTCGCTCGGCGCCGAGGTGGACCGCCACGGGGAGATCGAGGGCAACCAGGCCCCGGACATCGCGTTCGACGACCCCACCCCCGTCACCGACGACGCACTCCCCGCCGCGGACGTCCGCGCCGGTGCGGGGGCCGACGAGGGAGGGAACCGATGATCGAGATCGACATGGCGCCCTCGGTGGCGCTGGTGGTGCTGGTGGCGCTGCTGGTGGGCACGGGCGTCTACCTGCTCCTCGAGCGCTCCCTCTCCCGCGTCATCATCGGCACCGCGCTCATCGGCAACGGCGTCAACGTCCTCATCCTCCTCGCCGGCGGCGCCGCGGGCGGGCCCCCGATCCTGGGGGAGACCGCACCCGAGGACATGACGGACCCGTTGCCGCAGGCGATGATCCTCACCGCCATCGTCATCACGTTGGGCATGACCGCCTTCCTCCTCGCGATGGCGTACCGCTCCTGGCAGCTCAACGGCCACGACGAGGTGCAGGACGACCTCGAGGACCGTCGGATCGCCCGCCGCGCCGCCCGCGACGAGCTCTCCGCCCGCGCCACCGACGACGCCGGCACCTCTCTCGCCGAGGACGCCGCCGTCACCCGGGACGAGACGGCCGCGGCCGACGAGGCCGGGCTCGAGCACGCCCCGCGCGGCCACCACCACGCGGCGTTGGCCGCCGACGACGAGGAGGCCGGTCGATGACCTGGCTCCTCGCCCTGCCCGTGGTGCTGCCCCTGCTCGGGGCCGGCACCGCGCTGGCGCTCGCCCGCTACCCCCGCGTCCAGGGGATCGTCTCGGTGGGCACGCTCACCGTGGTGCTGGGCATCGCCGTCACCCTGCTCGTCATGGTCAACTCCGGGCCGATGGTGCTCGACATCGGTGGTTGGGCCGCGCCGGTCGGGATCGTGCTGGTCGCGGACCGGCTCGCCGCCCTGATGCTCATGATCTCCGTGACGGTGACGCTCGCGGTCCTCGTGTACTCCTTCGCGCAGGGCCTCGCCGACGGTGACGAGGCCGCCCCGTTGGCGATCTACCACCCCACGTTCCTCGTCCTCTCCGCCGGGGTCTCGAACGCCTTCCTCGCCGGGGACCTGTTCAACCTCTACGTCGGCTTCGAGATCCTCCTCGCGGCGAGCTTCGTGCTCATCACCCTCGGTGGCACGCGCGAACGGATCCGGTCCGGCACGATCTACGTCGTCGTCTCGCTCGTCTCCTCCGTGGTGTTCCTCATCGCGATCGGGCTGATCTACGCCGCGACCGGCACCGTGAACATCGCCCAGCTCGTGGTGCGCCTGCCGGAGATCGGTACGGGCACCCAGCTCGTGCTGGAGCTGATGCTGCTCGTCGCGTTCGGCATCAAGGCGGCCATGTTCCCGCTCTCCGCGTGGCTGCCGGACTCCTACCCCACGGCCCCCGCGCCCGTGACCGCCGTGTTCGCCGGCCTGCTGACGAAGGTAGGCATCTACGCCATCATCCGCACCGAGGTGCTGCTCTTCCCCGGCGGGCGCGCGGACACGGTGCTGATGTGGGTGGCCCTGGCCACCATGCTCGTGGGCATCCTCGGCGCCGTGGCGCAGGAGGACATCAAGCGACTGCTCTCCTTCACCCTGGTCAGCCACATCGGCTTCATGGTCTGGGGCGTGGCCACCGGCACCGTGTCCGGCCTGGGCGCGGCGATCTTCTACGTCGCGCACCACATCACCGTCCAGACCTCGCTGTTCCTCGTGGCCGGCCTGATCGAGCGGCGCGGCGGCACCACCTCACTGGTGCGGTTGGGCTCGCTCGCCCGGGTGGCGCCGGTCCTCGCCGTCCTGTTCTTCGTGCCCGCGATGAACCTCTCGGGCATCCCGCCCATGACCGGCTTCCTCGGGAAGGTGGGCCTCATCGAGGCGGCCGCCGCGCGCGGCGGGACGTTGGAGTACGTGCTCATCGCCGGCGGTCTGATCACCTCGCTGCTGACGCTCTACGCGCTCACCAAAACCTGGAACATGGCGTTCTGGCAGGAGGCCCCCGGGCCGCTGCCCGAGGTCGCGTCCTCGCGGCTCATGGTCGGCTCGGCCGGGGCCCTGGTGGTGTTCTCGCTCGGCCTGAGCGTCGCCGCCGGCCCGCTCTACGACTACACCCACCGCGCCGCCGCGGACCTGACGGCGCGCACCCCCTACGTCCTGGCCGTGCTGCCCGAGGACGGGCGCGGCACCGGGCTCTCGCCCGGGGCCGCGCAGGAGGGGGACCGCGGAGACGTCGCGGAGACCCCGGCGCCGCCCGACGCCCCCGCGCAGGGAGGTTCGTGATGGCGGACGACCGCCGCCGCGGCCCCCGGGCCTCCTGGGGCATGATCGCGTGGCTCACGACCGTGTGGGTGCTGCTCTGGGGCGACATCACCGCCGGCAACGTCGTCGCCGGCCTGATCGTCGCCGTCGCCGTCACCGCGATCGCACCCCTGCCGCGGAACCCGTTCGACGGCCGGTTCCGGCCGTGGGGCCTGGTGCTGCTCGTCGGACGATTCGTGCGCGACGTGCTCGTCGCGTCCTGGCAGATCTCCTGGATCACCCTCCGCCGCCGGCAGCCCCACGGCGCCGTGATCCGGGTGCGGCTGCGCTCGCACTCCGACACCTACCTCACCGCGACCGCCGGGATGACCTCGCTCGTGCCCGGCTCCATCGTGGTCGAGGCACACCGGCACACCGGCACCCTCTACATCCACATCTTCGACGTCGAGCTCGCCGGTGGGCTCGACGCCGCGCACCGCACCGTGCTCGCTCAGGAGGAACGCATCCTGCGCGCCGTCGCCTCCCGCAAGCAGCTCGAGGACGCCGGCTTCGCCCCCGGCCCGTCGCCACGCGCCGGACTCCGACCGGCGCCGGGCGAGGGGAAGGCGCGATGACCGCCGTCTACCTGTACTGCCTCGTCGCCCTGTCCCTGGCCGCGCTCGTCGCCGTCGTCCGCATGGAACGCGGGCCGAGCATGCTCGACCGGGTGGTGACGCTGGACATCATCACCGCCGTCGTCCTCGGGGCGGTCGCGGTGATCTCGGCGAACACCGGCCGCACGGACCTCGTCCCGGTGCTGGTGGTGCTGGCCATGGTCGGGTTCGTCGGCTCGGTCACCGTCGCGCGCTTCGTGGCCATCGAGGGTGCCGAGGAGGCGCGCATCCTCAGCAAGGAGGAGCTCATGACGGTCCTGGCTCAGCAGAAGGTCATCGACGACGAGGCGGCCCCGGTGCACGACCCCGACGCCCGGGACGACCAGGCGCGCGACGCCGACCCGGCGGGCGCCGGCGGGGCGGACGACGACGAGGACCAGGCGGGCGACGTCGGCCCGGTGGACGACGGCGAGCAGGTGACCGACGGGACGGACGAGCGGTGGACCGACGACGGCGCCGAGGGCCCGGGGGAGGCACGGTGAGCTGGGCGGACGTGGCGACGGCGCTGGGCGGGATCTTCCTCGTGCTGGGCTCGACGCTGACCCTCGTCGCCGCGGTCGCGGTGAACTCCTTCCACGACCTGCTCTCCCGCATGCACGCCGCGACGAAGCCGCAGGTGCTCGGGCTGGCGCTGATGATGCTCGGCCTGGCGCTCATCGTGCGGAACCCGGTGGTGGCCTGGACGCTGGTGCTGGTCGTGTCGTTCCAGCTCATCACGGCGCCCATCTCGGCGCACATGGTGGGCCGGGCGGGTTACCGCACCGGAAAGGTCGACAGCAGCCGGCTCGTGGTGGACGAGCTGACCGAGGACCTCGAGGCCTCGGCGCGGCAGGCGGCGGCCGAGGGCGACGCCCGCCGCTGAGGCCCGGTGCGGGCGGTTGCTCCGCGTCGACGACGGGTGTGCTGGCCCGCCGGGCCGGGCGGGCCACGCGAGCGGCACCCGGGACCGAAGTCCCGATCCGGACAGGAACCGGCTGGCAGTCTCGGTGGGGTGACCGAGACCGCCAGCCCCGCGGCGCCCGGGCGGGTCCTCCGCCCGGTCCGCGCACCCCGCCACGACCCGGCCGACCGCCCGTTGCTGGTGATCTGGGAGGCCACCCGGGCCTGTGCCCTGGCCTGCCGGCACTGCCGGGCCGAGGCCGCACCCGGGCGCGACCCGCGTGAGCTGGACACCGACGCGGCCACCGACCTCATGGCCCAGGTCGCGGCGTTCGGCCGGCCGGCGCCGATCTTCATCATCACCGGCGGCGACTGCTTCGAGCGCGACGACCTCGCCGAGCTGGTGCGGCGCGGCCGCGCACTCGGCCTGCCCGTCGCGGTCTCCCCGTCGGCCACCGCCCGGCTCACCCGGGAGGCGCTCGCCGACCTCCAGCAGGCGGGGGTGAACAGCATCTCCCTCTCGCTCGACGGTGCGGACGCCGCCACGCACGACGGCTTCCGCCGGGTGCCGCACACCTTCGACCGGACCATGACGGGCTGGCGCACCGCCCGCGAGCTCGGCCTGAAGGTACAGATCAACACGACCGTGGCCCGGCACGACGTCGAGCAGCTCCCCGACATCGCGGCGCTGGTCCACCGCGAGGGAGCGATGACCTGGTCCGGTTTCATGCTCGTGCCCACCGGCCGGGGCACGGACCTCGGATCGCTCACCGCCGCCGAGGTCGAGGACGTGCTCAACCTCTTCTACGACCTCGGTGAGGTGGTTCCCGTGAAGACCACCGAGGGGCACCATTTCCGCCGCGTTGCGCTGCAGCGGGCCGTGCTCGAGGCCCGGGAGGCCGATCACGTCGCCGTGCTGGGCCTGGGCCCGCTGTACCAGCGGCTGCGGGCCCGCAGCGAAGAGCTGGGGCTCCTCGCGACGAGCGAGCGGCGGCGGCGTCCCCCGATCTCCGTCTCGTCGGCGAACGGCTTCGTCTTCGTCTCCCACGTCGGCACGGTCCATCCCAGCGGTTTCCTGCCGGTCCCGGCAGGAAACGTCCGCACGACGCCGCTGACGGAGATCTACCGTTCCTCGAAGCTGTTCCGGGCGCTGCGGGACCCCGCTCGCCTCGAGGGTCGGTGCGGCGCCTGCGAGTATGCCCGGATCTGCGGCGGCTCGCGTTCGCGTGCCTATGGCGCCACCGGCAACCTCTTCGCCGAGGAGCCCTGGTGCGGGTACCAGCCGGGCAGCTTCCCGTACGCCGACGACGTCGAGGCGCTCCTGCAGCCCTCGTGAGCCCGGTCGGCCGGGCGAACCGGGCCGGCCAGGCGAACCGGGCCGGCCAGGCGAACCGGGCCGGCCGAGGCGCGCCACCGCCGTCCGATCCGGCATGATCGTGGTCAGGCGCGCACGTGCGCGCACGAACGGGACGGAGCACGGGATGGACATCGGCTGGAAGCTCGTGAGCGCGGGATCGTTGCTGGTCGCGGGCCTTGTGACGCACAAGGTGCTGAACATCGGCTGGAAGGCCGTCACCGGCCACACGCCGCCGCAGGACCCGGACGATCCCGCCGTCGACCTGTGGGAGGTCGTCGTCTTCGCCGCCGTCTCCGGCGCGCTCGTGGGCCTGAGCCGCCAGCTCGCGCTGCGCAGCGCGAGCAAGTGGTACGGCGGCCCGGGCTCGCGCCAGGTCGACCGGCACGCCTGAGCTCCGCTGAACCTGTGTACCCTGGGCTGCGAACGACAGGGGAGCGCCGAAGGGTGCTGAGAGTGCGGACATCCGCAGACCCTCGAACCTGCACCGGTTAACACCGGCGAAGGAAGTCGGGAATGTCTCTCCCCGTGCTCGAGCCTCGGTTGCGCCGGGGTGCGGGCGTGGGCCCTCCTGCACCTGAGGAGGATCATGCTCAACCACACGACCCGCACGGTCATGACCACCACCCGAACCGGCGGCCGGACCCGCACCCGCGTCGCGGCAGTGCTCGCCGCCGCCGGGTTCGCGCTCGCCGGCTGCAGCCTCACCGGCTCCGGGGACCCCGCACCGACCGCCGGAGCCGCCGGCGGCTCCGCCGCGGGCGGCGAGCTCACCGTCGTCACCCACGACTCGTTCAGCGTCAGCCAGGAGCTGCTCGACGGCTTCGAGGCCGAGAGCGGCTACCAGCTCACCCTGGTCGCCCCCGGCGACGGCGGCACCCTGGTCAACCAGCTGGTCCTCACCAAGGACTCCCCGCTCGGCGACGTCGTCTTCGGCATCGACAACTCCTTCGCCGCCCGCGCCGTCGAGGCCGGTGTGCTCGCCCCGTACACCTCGGCCGCGCTCCCCGCCGGCGCCGAGACGGACGCGTCCGGCTCGCTCACCCCGATCGACCGGGGCGACGTCTGCATCAACGTCGACCACCAGTGGTTCGCCGACACCGGGATCCCCGAGCCCGTCACCCTCGACGACCTCGCCGACCCCCGGTACAAGTCCATGCTCGTCGTGACCAACCCGGCGACGTCGTCACCGGGCCTCGCCTTCCTGCTCGCCACGGTCGGCGCGTTCGGGGAGGACGGCTGGCTGCCGTACTGGGAGCGGCTCGTCGCCAACGACGTCCGGGTCGTCGACGGCTGGTCGGACGCCTACTACGTGGACTTCTCCGGTTCCGAGGGAGCCGGGCCACGGCCCCTGGTCCTCTCCTACTCCTCCTCCCCGGCCGCGGAGATCCCCGAGGGGGCGAGCGAGCCGCGGACCGGCGCGCTCCTGGACACCTGCTTCCGGCAGACCGAGTACGCCGGCGTCCTGGCCGGCGCGGAGAACGAGGAAGGGGCCCGCGCCTTCATCGACTTCCTCCTCTCGCCCGAGGTGCAGGCCGACATCCCCGGCCAGATGTACATGTACCCGGTCGACGAAACCGCACCCCTGCCGGAGGCCTGGGCCGCCCACGCCCCGCTCGCGACGGAGCCCTTCGCCGTGCCCGCCGAGGAGATCAGCGCGAACCGGGAGGAGTGGATCGCTGCCTGGACCCAGACGGTGATCGGCTGAGATGTCGAGGACGACGGCGGGGCGGCCCAGGCTCGGGGTCCGGCCAGGTGACCTGCCCGGACCGGCGCGCCGGCCCGGGCAGGTGGCCTGGTTCCTGGCCGCCGCCGTCCCGCTGCTCTTCCTCGGCACGTTCTTCCTGTGGCCCGTCCTCACCCTCGTGGGCCGGGGATTCGTCCCCGACGGCGTCCTCGACCTCGGCGGCTTCACCGAGGTCTTCTCCCGGCCCCGGACGTGGCGCATCGTCGGCCAGACCCTGGTCCAGGCCGCGGTGGGCTCGGCGGGGTCGCTGCTGCTGGGCATCCCCGGCGCGTACGTGCTCTACCGGTGCCGGTTCCCGGGCCGGGGCCTGGTGCGGGCGTTCGTCACCATCCCGTTCGTGCTGCCCACGGTCGTCGTCGGCGTCGCCTTCCGCTCGCTCCTGGCCCAGCACGGCCCGGCCGGGTTCCTGGGCCTGGACGGCACGTTCGGGGCGATCGCGCTGGCGCTGGTGTTCTTCAACTACTCGGTGGTGGTGCGGACGGTCGGCGGGCTGTGGGCGCGCCTCGACCCGCGCGCCGAGCAGGCCGCCCGCGCGCTCGGGGCCTCACCGGCGCGGGCCTTCCTCACGGTGACGCTGCCCGCGCTCGGCCCGGCGATCGCCTCGGCCGCCTCGATCGTCTTCCTCTTCTGCGCCTCGGCGTTCGGGATCGTGCTCATCCTCGGCGGGCTGCGCTACGGCACGATCGAGACGGAGATCTGGATCCAGACCACCCAGTTCCTCGACCTGCGGGCCGCCGCCGTGCTCTCCGTGGTCCAGCTCGTCGTCGTCGCCGGTGTGCTGCTCCTCGCCGGGCGGGCCCGCTCGCGGCGGGAGCGGGCGCTGCAGCTGCGCACCGGCGAGGCCGGCCACCGCCTCCAGCTCCGCACCCGCGCCCCCGGCCGGGCCACGGGTGCGGGACCGGGGCCCGCCCGGCACACCTGGGGGCCGGGCCCGGACCTGCTGCCCGCCGCGGTCACGGCGGCCGTGGTGGGGGGCCTGCTCGCGCTCCCACTCGTCGGGCTGGTGGTGCGGTCCCTGCGCACCCCCCGCGGTTGGGGCCTGGACAACTACCGCAACCTCGCCACCACCGGCGGGAACAACGCCCTGACCGTCACCGTCTGGGACGCCACCGTCAACTCGCTGCGGGTGGCCGTGGACGCCACCGTCATCGCCGTCGTCGTCGGCACGCTGGTGGCACTGGTGGTCTCCCGCCGCCCCCGGTCGGCGGCGGCGCGGCGGGCGGTGGGCCTGCTCGACGGCGTCTTCATGCTGCCCCTGGGGGTCTCCGCCGTGACGGTCGGCTTCGGGTTCCTCATCACCCTCGACCGGCCGCCGCTGGACCTGCGCTCGTCCCTGATCCTGGTCCCGATCGCGCAGGCGGTGGTGGCGGTGCCCATGGTGGTGCGCACCCTGCTGCCGGTGCTGCGCGCGATCGACCCGCGCCAGCGGGAGGTGGCGGCCGTGCTCGGTGCCGCGCCCGGCCGGGTCCTCGCCACCGTCGAC